>JAZFSI010000232.1:0-4743 GCA_036446075.1 Fidelibacterota bacterium | reverse complement strand
CCTAAGGAGGAAAAATAAATGTCAGAGGAAATGACTCTTGCAGACAAAAAAATATTTACACCGTTTAATATCATATGCGGTAGCATCATTATTGTCGGCCTGATCTTGACAATACTCAGGTTTACTAAAGGGCTTGGAGCGGTAACAAACCTGGACCATAACAACCCATGGGGTATCTGGATCGGATTCGATCTTCTCTGTGGTGTGGCATTGGCAGCAGGCGGTTTTGTAACGTCCGCGTCATGTTATATTTTCGGACTGAAACGGTTTCATTCAGCGGTAAGACCTGCCATCCTGACCGCGTTTTTAGGATACGCCCTGGTTGTTCTCGCTCTTCACTATGATGTCGGAAGGCCATGGCGACTGCCTTACCCGATTTTTTATTCACAGGGAACTTCATCTTTACTGTTTGAAGTGGCGCTTTGTGTGTTCCTGTATCTTTCCGTTCTGTTTGTCGAATACAGTCCGGCCGCACTGGAATGGCTGGGATTTAAAAAAACACGAAATCTCATTGTGCGTCTGACACTTGTACTCACGATTTTTGGTGTGATACTTTCCACGCTCCATCAATCTTCCCTGGGTGCACTTTTTATGATTGCGCCATCCAAGCTTCATCCCCTGTGGTATTCTGAATACCTCCCGTTTTACTTTTTTATTTCCAGTATATTTGCCGGGCTGTCCATGGTGATATTCGAAGGAAGCCTGGCGCATCGATTTCTGCACCATAAAATGGATGAAACCCACCTCGCGGAAAGCACGGGTGTTGCATTGGGTTTTGCCAAGGCAGCATCTTTTATCATGATGGGTTACGTTGCTATTAAGTTAATCGGTATCGCCATGGATAATCACTGGCATTATCTTACAACATCCTGGGGTCAATGGTATCTATTAGAGATTATTGGTTTCGTGATGTTACCGGCATATTTATATGCGCTGGCAGCCCGTGAAAAAAACCTTATATTAGCACGCTGGGCTTCTGTAGTGGCAATACTTGGTATTGTATTGAACCGGCTGAATGTATCCCTTGTCGCATTCAACTGGAACCTGCCGTCTGCCCAAAGATACTTTCCAAGCTGGATGGAGATCGCGACTTCAATCTTTATTATTACAATCGGTGTGGTGGCATATCGATTCATTGCTACACATATGCCGATTCTTTATGAACACCCGGATTATCAGGAAGATCATTAGAAGTTTAAGATATTGAAACAATTTATAGGAAGAGGGGAAAGATAAATGGAACCAATATTATACACATTACAGGATTTTATGACCCATACAAAATCAATCACATATCTTGTAATGGCCGGCATACTGATCGCTCTGCCGCTTTTCTGGTGTTTTTTAACAGGCAGGGATAAAAAAAAACGAACTTATTAATGGCGTCGTAGAAAGTCCCATCTGCTGCGTTGCAACGGTTTTTCAGACACTCGGCATACTACATGTATTGCCTCGTCCCTGAAAAACCTTCGCGCCTTGTATATGGAACTTTCTACTTAGCCATCGGCGATAGAATTATACTATTTTCCGTATTAAATGGAGGCATAAATGTACGAGTTTTTAACCGGCTATATGTTCTGGCTGTCTATAGGTATTTGTCTGATCGGTCTGCTTGTCCAGTTTGTTTTATATTTTAAAGGACTAAGCTGGCAGTTGGATCGTGTGGCTTATAAACAATACCCGGCACTGGGATTAAAAGGAGCGGCCCGATCGATTATCAGATGGATGATTCCCTTTGGTACTTATGGCTGGCGCAAACAGCCTTTTATGACCGTTATCTTTTTCGGTTTTCATATTGGGGCCGTGTTGGTACCGATTTTTTTACTTGCCCATAATACGTTTTTAAAAGAGAAAATCGGTTTTTCCCTGTTTACTCTCAATCCGACGCTGGCCGACATTTTAACGTGGGCGGTAGTTGTCAGTGCTATACTTTTTGCGATCAGACGAATTGCTCTGCCGGAAGTACGAATCCTGACCACCGCGTATGATTATTTTATTTTATTGATATCCGCCGCTCCATTCATTACCGGGCTTATTGCCCGTTACCAGGTCGGAGACTACACGTTCTGGCTTACAGTTCATATCTTCTGCGGTGAAGTACTGCTCATTGCCATTCCGTTTACAAAACTGTCACACATCGCATTGTTTTTTGCTTCTCGAGCACAGCTTGGAATGGACTATGGGATAAAGAGAGGCGGAATGAAAGGTAAAGGGATGGCCTGGTAAAAATTCCGGCATCTTGTATAAATTTTTAAGGAGAATTGATCCATGCCTGAAGGAACGCTTTGCAATAAAAAGCCGATAGATACTGATGAAGATCTTAAAACATTACTAAATGACACCGGCGGTAAAAAGTATTACAAGGAGATGAAGGCCCTGGATGTGGACAGCGGTCTTTTATGGAATACAATCAAAAACACCTGCAAATCACGCATGAAGACATGGCTTAAAATATGCGCACATTGCGGAATGTGCGCAAACAGCTGCTTTCTCTACCTGATTAATGATTGTGATCCCAAACAGGTGCCGGCCTATAAGATACAATCCACATTGGGTGAAATCATAAAGAAAAAAGGTGAGGTCGATAATGATTTCATGCACATGGCCATGGAAACAGCATGGGCCAAATGCACCTGCTGTAACCGCTGCGGAATGTACTGTCCCCACGGGATTGATATGGGCATCATGTTTGGTTATTTACGGGGCCTGTTATACGCACAAGGATTTGTGCCCTGGGAACTGAAAATCGGGGCAGGAATGCATCGGGTTTACCGAGCACAGATGGACGTGACGGATACGGATTTTACCGAAACCTTTGAATGGATGATAGAAGAATACGAGGAAGATTATCCGGGTCTGGCGGTTTCGATTGATAAGGAAGGCGCAGACATCATGTACACCGTTAATGCCCGTGAAGTAAAACATTATCCTGAAGATCTGGCAGAGGCTGCGATACTGTTTCATCTTGCGGGAGAAAACTGGACAGTACCATCCAGCGGCTGGGAGCAGACAAGTCTTTCCATGTTTGCCGGTGACTGGGCAGCGTGTAAAATGCAGGTGGAGCATGTGTATGCCGCAATGGAAAGGTTGAAACCCAAAAGAATGATCGGTACGGAATGCGGGCATGCGCATCGGGCAACAGTCATTGAAGGTCCATACTGGGCCGGAAGGAAAGACGGCAAACCTCCGGTGGAATCGATTCATTATGTGGAATGGGTCGCGGAAGCCCTTCGAACCGGAAAGCTTAAAATTGATCCCGCAAAGAGGATAAAGGAGCCTGTAACTTTGCAGGATTCTTGTAATTATGTACGCAACCACGGATTAAAGGATGCGACCAGGGAAATTATCAGCTATATTGTTGAACCTGGTTATTTTGTGGAAATGACTCCAAACAGGGAACACAACTACTGCTGCGGAGGCGGAGGAGGATTTAACGGGATCGGGCTTTATCGACCGCAGCGCAATAAAGCACTGATAACTAAACGCGATCAGCTGTTAAACACCGGGGCTAAACTGGTAATTGCCCCCTGTCATAACTGCTGGGACGCCATAAGAGATCTGGAGGAGGAGTTCAAGATCGGAATTAAATGGTCATTTCTCAAACCTTTACTGATCAGCATGGTTGAAGTCCCCGAGCATTTAAAACCAAAAGAATAGGGTGTTTTAGCTGTTGCTACACCCGATAATGAGGTGACATATGTTTAAAAAAATTCTATTCGCCACGTCAGCCACTCCGGCATGTGATCATGCTGCCCGTGTTGCATTTGATATGGCTCAGCGATATGACGCGCAGATCAGCATCTTTCATGTTATGGGAATCCCGACCCGTGGGTATAGCCAGGTTGTAATAGATGTAAAAACAGGAGAACAAGTAGAACTTGATGATGAATATACTGCCTGGGTTAAAGAGGAAGTCAAAACTTATTATTCAAAGCAGCTTGAGAAAGCAGATAAATATACTATTGAAGCCGTCGTTGGATTTCCACATCGTGAAATTTTGAGAACAATACGAAAAGCAAAACCTGACCTGGTCATCATGGGTGGCAGTACCGGTGATGAAGAAGAATCAGTACACAAAAAGAATGCTGCAGGATCAACACTTCAAAAAGTGGCAAAGTCAGCAAGCTGCCCGATGCTAATTGTGAGCAGACCGGCGGCATCTTTCTGGGGAGGTCTTTCAAAAGTGGTATTTGGCACGGATTTTTCCAAAGCATCGGATGCCGCATTTAATTTTGCACTTAAACTTATGGAAACGTTTAATTGTGAGCTTCATATTTTCCATGCTTTGGATATCAGCAGTATGCATCTGGGAAGAATGCTCACACAGGATGAGATTGAATCAAAAATTCGAGAATCTCTTCGCATGATAAGGGGGCGGTATATTAATAAAATAAAGGATATCAACAACTGCTCCTTTGATGTCTGGGAAGGGATACCTTACGTGGAGATTGTTAAATATGCGCGTGAAAAGTACGCGGACCTTATTGTCATGGCGCATCATACCAGGAAAATGGACCGTGCGGATACAAGACTGGGAAGTAATATTGAACAGGTAATTGTTCGGGCAGGCTGCCCGGTTATCAGTATTAATAAATAAGACTCTTCTCCAATTTAATTGGAGAAGAGGATTCGAGGATCCAAGGGGTCAAGGGTTCAAGTGAATGCAATCGGTTTAATACAGATGGCATAAACACTTATGTATTCTCTGCCCTTACTCTTAAATATTTTTAAAGTGTATCCATA
>JAZFSI010000231.1:0-6436 GCA_036446075.1 Fidelibacterota bacterium | reverse complement strand
CATCAGCATGGGCAGCTTGGTGCCATGATCTAAAACATGGCGCGGATGAGGATCAAAAGTTATGAGAACAGCTTTGGAATCAAGAACCTGCCCTAAAGTGGTTACTTTTTTTACAATTTCCTGGTGTCCGCGGTGAAGCCCATCAAATGTGCCAATGGTTACAACACTATGGTTGAATTCCGGAATAGTATTCAGATTGTAGTAAGTTTCCATTTTTCCTGAAAATTCTGTATTGACTGGGAATTTTTGTAATTAAAATCTCCTACTTTAGTTCGGATCAGGGAAATCAAATGACCCACCGTACCAAGTTTTAGGGCGATATCCTGTCCTAATACGCGGATATAGGTTCCTTTTGAAACAATCGCAGAAAATTTTATTTCTGAATTATTAAAATCAATGAGCCTGATTGAATATATATTAATACTCACTGGTTCTCGTGGAATTTCCAGATTTTGCCGAGCTAATAAATAAAGGCGTTTACCTTTGATTTTTTTGGCAGAATACATTGGTGGAATTTGCGTTTGCAATCCCCGGAATGAATTCAGTACTGTTGCAATTTCCTCAGCATTTAAATCCGGAACAGGTTTAATTTTGGTTATGGTACCTTCCTTATCCAGAGTATCAGTTAATTCACCTAATTTTAAAACTGCCTTGTAAGATTTATCCGTATTGGTATATTGCTGGAGTGTTTTTGTATCTTTGCCCGTTCCAATGATTAATACACCTTCGGCGAAGGGATCCAAAGTTCCGCCATGACCAACTTTTTTTTCTTTCGTAATATTGCGAATTTTTTTCACCACGTCGAAAGATGACCAACCCGCAGGTTTATAGACATTATAAATCATCCGGAATGCTCCATTTCGGATTCGGAATCTGTCTTTTTTTCATCTGTCCCGGTTAATTTGATGGTGGAAAATATCTCATCTATTTTCTGAGTATAATCCATTGTATTATCATAATAAAATTTCAATTCCGGAGTAAATTTAATTCGCAATTCCTGTCCGAGATATTTACGGAAAGCTTTTTTTAGGTGATTGAGTTCTTTTTCCACCACTTTCGCTTCCTTCTTTCTGTTTACCAGACTGAACATAATCTTTGCCAGTTTTAAGTCAGGAGTTAAAAGAACTTTCGTAAAAGTGATTAATCCCAAATGTGAAAGATCGATATATTGAGTCTGAATTTGACCCAGGATATGTAGAATTTCTCTTACAACCCTGTCGCTGCGCTTATAGGGTTTTGCTGATTTCAATTGAGCTCAAGTTTGCGTTTTACTTTTATTGTTTTAAAACAAATAATTTCATCGCCTTCTTCATATTTTTTCATAGAATTTACACCAATACCGCATTCCAGCCCTTCCTTGACTTCCTTGGCATCATCTTTAAATCGTTTTAATGATGTAATAATTCCCGTACCAATTTCATCATCCTGGCGTATGACCCTGGCATTTGCTCCCCGTACAATAATTCCCTCAGTTACCTTAGAACCTGCGATCATTCCAATTTTCGGAATTTTAAAAGAGGTCTGTACAACCGCTCGGCCAATTATTTCTTCAATAAGATCAGGTTCCAGAAGACCTTCCAGAGTTTGTTTTACTTCTTCAATCGCATTATAAATCACGTTGTAGTTCCTGATTTCCACACCCTCCTGGATAGCCTGCAGTTTTGCGTTTGCACTAACCTGAACATGGAATCCCAATATAACGGCATTTGAGGCCGAAGCGAGCAATACATCTGATTCGGATACCATACCGACAGATTTATGCACAATGGTTACTCCAACTTCGTCATTACTTAATTTTTTCAAAGATTCTGAAAGCGCATCAATAGATCCGTCAACGTCACCTTTTATGATTATTGGAAGTGCCTTTATGGCGCCTTCCCTGATTTGATCTGACAGGGCATCCAAAGATTGAATATGAATTTTTTTCAGGTCAATTTCACGTTTCAAACGCTGTCTGTCTGCGGCAATCCGTTTCAAATCCCGCTCGTTTTTTACGACGGCAAATATATCGGCTGATTGAGGGACCTGATCAAAACCAAGCACCTGTACTCCATCCGATGGTCCGGCAGATTTCAGCCGCTTACCAAACTCACTCATGATGGCTCTTACTTTCCCGGCAATATTATTGCAAATAAAAGGATCGCCTATTTTTAAGGTACCCTTCTGGATTAAAACCGTGGCCATGGGTCCATGCCCCTTATCCAATCTTGAATCAATGATTGTCCCCCGAGCTTCTGTATGAGGGTTTGATTTAAGTTCCAGCATTTCGGCTTCGATGAGTATCGAATTCAGTAAATCGTCGATACCGGCTCCTGTTTTAGCTGAGATGGGCACAGCCTGGATTTTTCCGCCCCAATCTTCCACCAGAACTCCATGCTCAGACAATTCTCGTTTTACACGATCTATGTCAGTATCCGGTAAATCAATTTTATTTATAGCCACAATTAGGGGCACATCTGCTGCTTTGGCGTGATCAATTGCTTCAATTGTCTGAGGCATTACACCATCATTTGCTGCAACGACCAGAATTACCATATCAGTAATTTGTGCTCCCCTGGCACGCATGGCTGTAAATGCCTCATGCCCCGGCGTATCCAGAAAAGTAATAATACTTTTTTCCAATTGAACCTGGTGTGTTCCGATATGCTGGGTTATTCCTCCCGATTCGCCCCCGGCGACGTTGGCTTTGCGAATATAATCAAGCATGGTGGTTTTCCCATGATCAACATGACCCATTACCGTAACAACGGGCGGACGGTTTTCGGCCTTAGCGATATCTTCTTCAGATTCTTCACTGAAGAAAACATCTTCTCCAATATCTTTTATTTTCTGAGCTCTGCATCCAAATTCGTCTGCTAAAAGTTCAATGAAATCCCAGTCTAAGCGTTGGTTAATACTTGCCAGAAAACCTAATTCAAGACATTTTTGAATGATTTCATTTGCCTTTACGTCAAATAATTTGGATAATTCATCAACGCTGGAAAATTCCGCTATTTTAACATTCCGAATGGCGGATGTCTCAACTTCAGCTGTATCACTACGATCTTTTTTATAAACTTTTTTCTTGGATTTTACATCCATCCTGGCCAGAGTTTGCTTAACTCTATCTTTGGCAGTACGCTGCTTCTCCGGATCTGTTTTTTTCTTTTTTTCTACTTTTCTATGGGCTCCGAAACCTATCTGGCTCTGCAATTGTCCTAAATCTATATGCTGCAATTTCTTTTTTGCAGCAGGTACAGATTTTTTTTCCTGTTTTTTCGTTTTATGTTTTTCCGGTAAAACTTTTGGTTCAGGTTTTTTTTCTGCTTCACTATCAATCCGCTTCTTTTCTGCAGCAATTTTTTCTGATTCTTCTTTGAGTTTTTGTTCCGCCTCGAATTTGCGCTGCTCTTCAATTTTTTTAAGTTTTTTCTCGTCTTCAATTGCCAGTTTCTCTTTTTCCTCTAATTTTCTCTGGTCTTGAAGACTGAGCAGCTTCATTATCTTTTGAGGATCCTGGCGTTCCTTCAGGCGGGTATCATGGATTTCCCTTCGGACCTGTTCTTTTCGAAAACGTTCAACTGCTTCCTTATCCTTCGAAAATTCAGTAAGAATCAGTTGGTAGGCGGCATCGTCGACAGGAGACATATGACTTGCAACTTCAATCCCTTTTTCATTTAAAAAGGAAACAATTTCCGTATGGGAAATATTCAGCTCTTTTGCGATTTGAAATATTCTGACTGGGCGTTTGGCCATATGAGTTTCCCTATTCTGCTTCCTTAGTAATATTGTCCACGGCTGAAACGTTCTCTTCCTGTTTACCATCCTGCTCTTCTTCAGTCTGCTGCTGAGATTCTATAAACTGCTGAACCGCATCATAACTTTTTTCCAACGCAGCCTCAGAAATACCTTTTATATCAAGCAAAACCTCTTCCTCTGCATCTAACAGATCTGAAACAGTTTTAATATTATTATCTGCAAAATGTTTTTGGGCTCTGACAGGAAATTTATGAATTGTACTTAATTCTGTATTTTGTTCGATCTGTTTTCGTTCGTATTCATTTTTTCCAAAAGCATCGATTTTGAATTCGGTGATTCGAGATGCCAAATTGATGTTGACGCCGCCCTTGCCAATCGCTGAATCAAGTTCATCATCATTAAAAATGGCCATACAGTATTTCCGATCTTCGTCAATGTAAAGATCGAGGGGTTTTGCGGGAGAAAGGGCTCTGGAGATTAAAATACCCGCCTGATCACTGTAATTTACTATATCAATTTTTTCCATATCCAGCTCACGAACAATGGCCTGGATACGGCTTCCGCGCATACCTACGCAGGCTCCGACCGGATCAATTCTGCGATCATTTGATTGTACGATAATTTTGGCACGGTCACCGGGGTATCTGGCTATAGCTTTAATTTCTATTACGCCGTCTTCTATTTCCGGTACTTCCATTTCGAATAATTTAAAAAGAAAATGATTGTCGCTTCTGGAAATAATTATATCGGGACCTCTGGGAGTAATTTCAACAGATTTAATAATAGCCCGTACCGTATCTCCCCTTCGGTACCGTTCGAACGAAATCTGCTCTTTCTTAGGCATTCTCATTTCTGCATGGTCAATATTAACATAAATATTGTCCCGCTGCACCTGATGCACTGTACCCAGAACAAATTCACCTATGCGCTGAGCATAATCCTCATATATGTATTGTTTTTCAATATCCTGAATACGCTGGGCAAAAAACTGTTTTGCTGTATGAATTAATCTGCGCCCAAAAACTCTTGGATCAATAACTTCTACATAGGTTTCGCCAACCTCCATGTCTGATAAATCAGGATCTTTGGCCACAATTTCTTCCAGGGTTATTTCAGATATGGGGTCTTCCACCGACTCAACAACTATTTTCTCCGCGTAAATTTCTATTTCACCTTTATCCAGATTAACAATTACACTGCAATTATTAGAATCTCCCCTGTCCTTTTCGATGATGTGTAAAAATAGCTGTTCTAAAATAGATCCCAATTCAGATCGATCAACATTCTTTTCACGAGCAATTTCGCTGAATACTTCAATCAAATCCCGGTTAATCAAAACGCCTCCTATACTGCATTAAATAAACTCAACTAGAACTTTGGCAGTCTGAATATTATTGTAATCAAAGCGAACGGAGCGGCCCTTATCGTTCAAACCTTCAAAACTTTTCTTACTTGCCTGCGTCAATCGCAGATCGATCTGTTTATCACTGTCTTTTTCTAAAACTCTGATTTTCCGGCCTATATTTTTTTCAAATTGAAATGCAAATAATAAAGGACTCCCGATTCCGGGAGTTGTCACTTCCAATTGATAATCCAAATATTTATCTTTTTCCAATAATCCGCTTTCCCGGATAATTTTAGCTAACAACGCCGTATCTTTCAAATCGACCGGTTTCTTACCATCCACAATTACCTTGATTTGCCGATATTTATTTTCGACGATTACTTCCAAGGCAACCATATTATCAGGCATTAAAGTTTTAATTTCATTCAGCACTTATTTTTCCGTTCATCCCAATCTTCAAACATTCAGACTCTCCAGACAAAAGAAAAGTGGGTCAGACAACCCACTTTTCAGCCTATAAATTTATGATATTTCTAAGTTATTTCAAACTCTATTTCACCATATCTATTTAGTCGTCCTTAACGTAAATCCAGCCCTCCAGCTCCCTGGCTGCCTGAATTATATCAAAATTCTTTTCCCAGGCATTTAATATTTTATCTACTTTTTCCCGGGCACTCTTAAAATCACCCATTTCCAGAGATAATTCCGCTGACTTCAGCGTATAGAGTGCTGCTGCTTCCGGATTGGAAGCATATTCAACCGCAATTTTCTGGTATTCCAGGGCAGAATCATAATTTTCGCTGCTTTTATAAATGCTCACTAAAACCTGGGCTGCAGCGCTTTTTAAAATAGGATGAGAACTTTTATTAACAAAATATGTAAATAGAGGTTCTGCCAAGGCAGCATTATTCTGATCAAAATATATTTTTCCCAAATAATAATTAGCCGTTATCCCAGCATCAGTTCGCCCATACTCATCCAATAGATTTTGTAGATTCAGAACGGCATTGTCATTATCTCCAACATCCACAAATAACATGGCCCTGCCTAAAAGATTATCTGCCTCAAGTTTTTTTGATTCCTGACTTCGGCTGAACAAACTATACAAAACGAATATTAAAACAATTACAGCCGTAATTCTGAAGACTAAATTCTTATTTTCAGTCAATTTTAATTTCGTACCGGCTATAAATTCTAAGAATGGATCCCGCTTGATTTCTTTTTTTGTCATTTTTTTCTTCGGTCGTAACATGCTCTTCCTTTTTATTTAGTGGTACCCTCGGTAGGAATCGAACCTACATCTAATCCTTAGGAGGGATTTGTTCTATCCGTTGAACTACAAGGGCAGGCTTA
>JAZFSI010000230.1:0-2171 GCA_036446075.1 Fidelibacterota bacterium | reverse complement strand
TCTTTCCATTCTGCTTTTGTTTCCAGCATCAGGGAAACAATTACAGCATGCTCGGGATAATGCTTTTTCACGTCTTCAATTTCAAGAAAATTTTCCTTTAGAGGTCGATCTGTAATTAATTCAATATTGTTTAACCCTATCATGCGGTTTCCGGAATAATCAACAGACCCCAGTCTGGAAGAAACGTTGGTAATAGGCTGACCTAATGTTTTCCAGACTGCTCCGCCCCACCCTGCCTCAAAGGCACGTTTTATTTGTTCTCCGCAGTTGGTGGGCGGTCCCGAAGCCAGCCAGAATGGATTTGGACTTTTGATACCGCACATAATTATGGATAAATCAGCCATTTTTACTCCAATTATTTAATTCTATTTCACCCCATT
Source organism: Fidelibacterota bacterium (assembly GCA_036446075.1). Taxonomy (GTDB): domain Bacteria; phylum Fidelibacterota; class Marinisomatia; order Marinisomatales; family TCS55; genus JAZFSI01. The sequence goes on along the minus strand of JAZFSI010000230.1, from coordinate 1,791 downwards.
TCAAAAGCATGGCTCTTGCGGCCTCTCTGCCGTCCACCACGGCATTTATCACCTCTTTACCACCGTTGATACAGTCACCGCCCGCATAAACACCGGCCTGGGAAGTTTCTCTATATTGATTAACAATAATATTGCCTTTTGAATCCAGGTTTATTCCGGGAATTACAGCTTCTGCAATTTTTACCTGTCCAATGGCCATTACAATCCAATTACATGCATAATTAATTTTATCCCCGGTTTTCGTATTTTCAGCAGTCAAAGTCAGCCTTTGCGCTGAAGTACTGGAAATTTTAAGTGGTTTTTGATTCTCAATCAAGCGCACGCCATATTTTTTTGCCCCTTCGAATTCATGCACATAAGCCCGCATCTCCCGGATTGTTCGCCGGTATAAAATGTCCACCTGATTTACACCTAATACTGCCAATTCACGGGCAATGTCAATCGCAGTATTACCGCCGCCGATTATGATAACTTTCTCAAGAAATTCAGGCAGTTTAAAATCGGCCTCAGATTTTATTTTTGATATTAAATCAACAGCCCCCCATACTCCGGATTTTTTTTCTCCAGGTATATTTACAATATTATCGTGACCTAATCCAACTCCAATAAAAACGGCATCATTTTCTTTTCACAATTTAGAAATATCGCCGGCCAGGATTTCAACCCCTGTTTTGATATCCAGTCCAAAATTGAGCAGCCACTCAATTTCCCGCGCTGCATTGGAAATCTGCATTTTATAAGGAGCTATCCCGGTAATATTAAGTCCTCCGGCCCGGGAATTTTTTTCGTAAATAGTAACCTTTACGCCGGCCAGCCTTAAATATGCGGCGCAGGCTAAAGAGGCGGGACCGCCTCCGATCAAAGCCGCTTTTCTGTTTCCCAGGGGTTTGGGCTCAAACATCAAGCGGCCGTTATGGTTTTCCAATTCCAGGGCTTTCTCTACACTATAACGCTGGAGCCGCCCGATATTAATGGGGCGGCTGTTATAATCGTTATAAACACAAGCTCCGGCACATAATTCTTCGACGGGACAGACATGACCGGTAGAAAGACCCAAAAGGTTTGGCTCCAGTATTTTTTTTGCTGATCCGCGGATATTGCCTGTAGCAATTTTTTTGATAAAGGCCGGAATATCTATCTCAGCCGGGCAGGCTTTAATGCAGGGGGCATCAAAGCAGAATAAACACCGGTGAGCTTCCAAAGCGGCCTCGGCGTGTGAATAAAGCGGTTTTACCTCCTGGAAACTGGTTTCCAGTCTTTTTCCGGTTTTACCATTCGGTATATTTTTATGCATTAAACTTTTAGGGCTGTGAATGAATCAGTTATTATTTCTAAAGCTTCTTCCACTTCGCTTTGATTTATATTAAGGGCCGGTGAAATACGGACGGCATTGCCGGCCAGACCGCCCCGGCCGATTAAAAGACCGCGTTTTTTGGTTTCTTCCATTAATTGATCCACAACTTTAGGGTTGGGGGATCTGTCACCCTGTGTTTCGTCAACCACAAGTTCCAGGGCCTGCATCAGGCCAAATCCCCGCACGTCCCCAATAACCCGAGGATGCGCTTCCCGGATAACCTCTAAACCACGGCGCAGTATGGCCCCCATTTCAGCACAATTGCCGGCCAGATTATCCCTTTCTATTATTTCAACAGTTTTATTGGCAGCCGCACAGCTGACAGGGCTGCCCCCAAAAGTTGAAATCGTATTTTTCACTAAAGAATCGGCAATATCTCCACCTGTCACCACAGCCGCCAGAGGCAGGCCGTTGGCTATTCCTTTGGCCATGGTCAT
>JAZFSI010000229.1:0-3890 GCA_036446075.1 Fidelibacterota bacterium | reverse complement strand
TTACCCTCTTCAGGAAGTTTGGATTATTCAATCGTTGCGGACGATAGAATTGGCGGATTAAATATTGTTGCTTATTCAGATAGAAGGATCAAAGATGTTATTGGTATTTCAGATGGCTTATCAGATTTAAATACACTTAATAAGATAGAAATAGTTGATTTCATTTAAAAGGATCCAAGAAAGAGTAATCAGTTAATGAAGATGGTAATTGGTCAACAAGTTAAGAGCGTTTATCCTCAATCCGTTGATCTCATTACAAAAGTAATCAACGATATAATGAAATATGGCGAAATTGATAATGGAACGGTTGAAATGGAAAATCATGGATTCAAAGTAGGAGATAGACTTTATGTAATTTATGAAAGCAATGGAATTGAGACTATTACCGAAATATTAACCGTGACTAAAAATACATTTGATATAAAATCAAATAATACTGGAAAAATATATGTTGTAGGGCATGAAGTAAACGATTTCCATGTTGTTGATTATGATGCAATTGCAATGCTTTCGGTTTCTGCATTGCAAGAACTAGGAAGAATAATTAAAAATATACAAATACAAAACGATAATTTGCTCGTCAGAATCGAGGCCATGGAAAAAAGTATTGAGATAAAGGATACTTATTAACCATGCTTTCATATCCCTTCTTTAGCTTCTATCGAAAATGAATTTCTTATGAAATTATTCCGGTTCTGTATTTTCTTTTCTTTCCTGAATATAATTTTTCCTGCTGCTCAGAATTTAAATTTAATTTCCGGCGGGTTTGAAAACAGCACCGGCGATAATTTCCAGCTCCAGTCCACCGTGGGCCAGGCGCTGGTGATAAATACTTCCGAAAACACGGGAAAACTGGAATCAGGTTTTTGGCCCGCTGCAAATGCAAATTTGAAACCTGAAGTCAGCTTTAATTCCAGGTGCTTTAATCTTATGACAAGGGTGGAAATGGATATGTCGTTTCCACTGATAATTTATAATTATGGTAAATATCCCGGAAATTATTATATCGCGGCAGAGGCAGAATATGGAGGCTTGCCCTGGCTGGTTTTAGAAATCGATACAATTACAATTGCGCCTGAAAAATCCGCCTCAATTCAAGTGATAATACCAGGGGACAATAATTTTCCGCAAGGAAACTATTCAGGTTATATTCTGGTTTACTCGAATACGGGATTAAACCGCAGTTTAAATCTTGATTCTATTCAGGTAAAACTCACCGTTTTACCTGAATCAAGTTCCATTATAGGGGCTGATACTTTATTGGCCGCGGGGGATAATTCTACTATAAATATTGTAGATTCTTTTGGGCAGGAGCTTGGTTTAAGTCTCAGATTTTTAGAAAGTACGGGAGGAGTCATATCCGCTAAATTTATATCTGAGACATCCCTAACAGATAGTTCAACCAGCTTCCTGGATCCCGACTCAAACATTACTGAACCTGTCTTTGCGAATTGTTTCTGGGAAATAGAAAGCAATATTAAACCCGGATTTTTCGTAGATCTTGGATTCGATTATTCCCTGGTTACGGAATTAGATAATCCGGATGGTTTGCGTTTGGCCAAACGTCCTGGTTACTCCGGACCGGAAACAGGTTGGCAAATTATTTCCTTAGATTCTACGAATATAGATCCGGTCAATAAAATTATAACGGCACAGAATCAAGGGTCTTTCAGTCAATGGACCCTGATTTCAGAAAAAAACCTCAATTTATTTGAAGATCTTCAGCCTCCCCGCATTAAAAGTCTGGAAAATATTCCAGAATATCCTTCAGCAGCCGATTCAATTCTTGTTACAGCCCTGATAACCGATGAAAGTTCTCTTGACAGAGTTTTCTTAATCTATGGGCGTGGAGGAGAATCCGTAAATAAAATAATCGAAATGGGATCAAATGATACAATTTACAAGGGTATAATCCCGGCCGTTGACGTTGGTTTGAATGGTCTTGTTTATTTTGTAGAAGCTCTGGATCAGGCCAGTAATATCAGCCGTTCCGATTCCCAGTATTTACAAATTAATTTTGATGCAGAATATTTGACTTCGAACCTGCAGGGCAGCGCCTTCCCGCTGGGATTGCCGGAGAATAAATGGCGCCTGATTTCCACTCCGGCAGAATTAGAACAATCCCATCCCGATCAGATATTTGGAGATGAGCTGCAGGGACCGGGAGACGGCGAAAACTGGAAAATTTTAACTTGGAGCGGTTCAGATTGGATTAATGTATCTAAAATGCATCTGGGTGCAGCCAGCTGGATATTACAGAAATTTAAAAATGATTTAACCTTTTCGAGCGGACCGGGCAGAAGTACCGACTTAAATGGTATAATATTATCTCTACCTCCGGGTTGGAATCTGATTGGCGCGCCATTTGCCTTTGAAATTAAATTAAACATCGATCCTGCTGATTTTTATGGACCTCTCACCTACGGCCTGAATGGTGAGGGCTGGTCCAGCGCTGATGTCTTAAAACCCTGGGGTGGTTATGCCATTTTCAATCGTAGAAATGAATACCTAAAACTGCATCTCAAACCGGGGGAATCGGATGGTAAAAGAAAGGCCGCGGTAAATTATTCAGTTATTAATTCAGCCTATAAATCGGACTTAGAAAATAACGGCGAATGGGTTCTGCAAATAATTGCCCGGGGTAACATCTACCAAGACCAGGAAAACTTTTTGGGCCGGATTAAGGGAGCTATGGAACAATTAGATTATTTTGATAATCCCGAACCGCCCTATGTAGATGGTTTTATTTCGCTATCCATGCACGCTCCTCTTAAAAAAGAGAAAGGTCTTAATTATGCAGATTATTCAACTGACTTCCGATCTCCAAAGGAACCGAATGGAATTTGGAATTTAAACCTGATTGTAAATTGTGAAAAAGATCCTGTAATGCTTAAGTTTGTTTTACAGGGCTTTTACAATCCAAAAATGAAAATTCTGCTGCTGGACCTGGAGACCAGGAATGTGTTTAATCTTAAAGACAATAATGAAATTTTTATCAGCGATTATTCCCAATCAACAAATCTGGAAAAATATCCTTATAGATTTAAAATTATCGCAGGAATAGATAGTTTTGTACTCAATTCATTGCATGAAATTCTTGGGAATCTACCGGATGACGTATCTCTTGATCAGAATTATCCCAATCCATTTAATTCAATGACATCGATCAAATTTGCCCTGCCCAGGTCCCAGGTGGTAACCCTGAAAATTTATAATATTCTGGGTCAGGAAGTAATTACCCTGCTTAAGGGCTGGAAAAAAACGGGACATTATGAAATATCCTGGAATGGTACGGATTCTTTTGGTCAAAAGGCAGCGTCCGGATTGTATTTTTCTATTTTACTGACCGATAAAAATGTAATTACACGGAAAATGATAATGCTGCGCTAAATAGATCATTCTTGTGTCATGTTAAGCCTGTATTAGCGCAACCAAGTCTTGTTCTTTTGGCTGCAAACTTCGTTGAAAATTTTAACTTAAGCCCAAGGCTATTCTGAAAATTTTCGCCTTGTTAACAGGTTAAAATTCCTGCAACTTTTTGCTGAAAAACTTGACATGACACTAGCTTATTAAATTTATTTTTTGGGGGAGAAATTGGAATGGATAATTCAGGTTTAGATAAAATTAAAAGTGGAATTTTGATAATTCTGCTGCTCCTGTCTATAAGTTGGGCGCAGGACAGTTCAAAGGTTGGCATTGATAATGTATTTAACAGGATCCAGAGCGATTCTGCCTATATAATTTTTAACCCTGATAATTGGAACAGGGTTCAATCTGTTTTTGTACCCGTTCAAAAGACAGAAACTGGAAACAGGATTCTCAAAAGTCAAAACCCGATAGTATCTACCGATCCTAATTATGATTTATTTGAACTCGGGATTGGGAATCCT
>JAZFSI010000228.1:0-7477 GCA_036446075.1 Fidelibacterota bacterium | reverse complement strand
GAAGTACATTTAAGCGATCTTGGTAAACGCGAAGATTTCAGGAAAATATCCGTAATTAAAGATGTTTGTCTGGGTCAGGTCACAGGATTGGGAAAACACAGTTATCTGGAAGGACTAAAAATCATTTTAAAGCATTTGGAATGATTTTTTCTGTGACCTCTGACTTCTGATTTCTTCTTTCCCCACTCGTAACTCGTCACTCGTAACTCGTAACTTTCCCTTCTTCCCCGCTGCCATGATATTCCTGCAGTGATTTAACCGTAATATCATCCTGCTGCCGAATGGCCCGAATTGCTGCTTCTGCCCCGGACAGGGTGGTTATGGCCAAAATACCTTTACGAATGCAGGCCCGGCCGATGGCCTCTTCGTCAAAACGGGATTGCATGCCCAGAGGTGTGTTGATCACAAGATTGATTTCATTATTTTTTATCCCGTCCACCGCATTTGGTCTGCCTTCCCCTACTTTGAATACAGTTTCTGCGGGAATTCCATTTCTTTTTAAAACTTGAACCGTACCATCTGTACCTACAACCTTAAAACCCATTTCCTGGAGGTCGCGAGCAATTGGAATCACGTCCAGTTTATCATCATCATTGACAGAAATAAAAACTGTCCCGGATTTGGGTATCAGATTCCCGGCGCTTAAAGAAGCTTTTCGAAAAGCCTGACCAAAAGTGCTGGAAATACCCATTACTTCCCCGGTAGATTTCATTTCCGGACTTAAAAAAATTGATTCATCGGGAAATTTATTAAACGGCAGAACCGCTTCTTTCACCGCAATATGTTTAAGCCCATCCCAGTCTTTTAAATCCATATGCTTTAGTTTTTCTCCCATTGCCAGCTGGACAGCGATTTTAGCCAGGGGGACATTTGTGGTTTTACTAACAAAAGGTACTGTTCTGCTAGCTCTGGGATTCACTTCCAGCACATATACTTCTCCGGATTTATAGGCAAACTGCAGATTAATCAGGCCTACTACCTTTAGTTCCAAAGCCAGTATTTTAGTGATACGCGTAATTTCTTCCATAGCCTCGTTAGTGATGCGATAAGGTGGTAAAACACATGCGGAATCTCCCGAATGGATGCCTGCTTCTTCAATATGCTGCATTACCGCGCCCATATGAACTGTTTCCCCATCGCTCAAGGCATCCACGTCAAACTCGAAAGCATCCTCCAGAAATTGGTCAATCAGAATGGGATGCCCGGCCGTTACGTCTGCTGACCTGGATATATAATTGAGGAGCTGTTCCTTTGAATAAACAATTTCCATGGCCCGGCCTCCCAAAACATAACTGGGACGGGCTAAGACAGGATATCCGATGTATTCCGCCGCGGCTGTAACCTCTTCCAAGGTTCGTCCTGTGCCGTATCGGGGACATTTTATTTTCAGTTTTTCCAGAATCCGGGCAAATTTTTCCCGGTTTTCCGCAAGTTCAATTGACTCCGGGGATGTACCCAGGATGGTTACACCTGCAGCAGATAAAGCCGCAGCTATTTTTAAAGGCGTTTGCCCGCCGAATTGTACAATAATTCCCAGGGGCTGTTCAAATTCATAAATATTCATCACATCTTCAAAAGTAACCGGTTCAAAATACAGACGGTCAACAAGGTCAAAATCCGTACTTACGGTTTCAGGATTGCAATTTATCATAATTGTTTTATAACCCAATTCCTTCAAGCCGTAAACGGCCTGTACACAGCAATAATCAAATTCAATACCCTGACCGATCCGGTTTGGTCCGCCTCCCAGCACTATTATTTTTTTACCCTTCAAGGGCAAAACATCCGACTCTTCTTCATATGTAGAATAACAATACGGCGTCTGAGCTGCGAATTCTGCGGCGCAGGTATCAACAACTTTAAAAACAGGTAATATTTTTCTTTTTTTCCGTTCCAGACGTACTTCTGCCTCTGTTTTATTTACAATCCGTCCTACTTGTTTATCCGAAAATCCATTATATTTAAGTTCAGGCAGATTTATGTCTAAGGGTTTGGCCTGAGCTGCTTCGGCAATTTCACCTAATTTTTTAATCTGCATTAAAAACCAGGGATCAATTCCCGTGAGTTCAAAGATTTTTTCCAGGGGCTGCCCATTTATAAAAGCCTGGCGGATTTTAAGCAGACGGAAAGCCGTGGCCTTGCGCAGGTTGGACATGTCCAGAGAACGGGCTCTAATAAGATCGGGATCTCCTTCTGTTTTCAGTTTAGGTTCCAATCCATCCAGACCAACCTCCAGAGATCGAAAAGCCTTCTGGAGACTTTCCCGAAATGTACGGCCGATAGCCATAACTTCTCCCACACTTTGCATTTGAATACCCAGGTGACCGGATGCTGAAGGAAATTTTTCAAAATCGAAGCGTGGAATTTTGGTGACTATATAATCCAGCGTTGGTTCAAAAGCGGCTAATGTTTTAGCGGTTATTTCGTTGGGTAATTCATCCAGTGTATAACCTACTGCCAGTTTAGCAGCCACTTTCGCAATAGGAAATCCTGTGGCTTTACTGGCCAGGGCGGAAGAGCGGCTGACTCTGGGATTCATTTCGATGATTACCATTCTCCCGTTTTCTGGATTAACGGCGAACTGCACATTGGATCCTCCTGTTTCCACGCCTACTGTCCGCAGGCATTTAATGGCCCAGTTCCGCATTTGCTGATATTCCCTGTCTGTTAAAGTCATGGCCGGTGCAACTGTTACTGAATCCCCTGTATGGATACCCATAGGATCAATATTTTCGATTGAACAGACTACAATTACGTTATCGGCCTTATCCCGCATAACTTCCAATTCAAACTCTTTCCAGCCCAGCAGGGATTCCTCCAGTAGAATTTCACCGATGGGACTTGTGCTAATTCCTGTTTCTACAAGTCCCTTAAATTCCTCCTGGTTGTAAATTACCGATCCCCCGGCCCCGCCCAATGTAAACGAAGGCCGGATAATCACCGGAAAATCCATTTTTTCCATAAGTGTTTTCGCAGCTTTATATGAACGGACAAAACCGCCCTTTGCAGTAATGATCCCCGCCTTGTCCATGGCTTTTTTGAATTTCTCCCGGTCTTCGGCTTTTTCAATGGCTTCTATTTGTGCGCCAATGATCTGCACGTCAAATTTATCCAGAATACGAGCCTGAGCCAGCTCCAATGTCAAATTGAGTGCAGTTTGTCCGCCCACTGTCGGCAGCAGGGCCTGGGGCCGCTCCTTGGCGATGATGGCCTCAAGATAATCTCTGGTAAGGGGTTCAATATAGGTTTGATCAGCCAATGCTGGTTCAGTCATAATAGTGGCTGGATTTGAATTCACCAGGATAATTCGGTAGCCCTCTTCCTTTAAAGCCCTGGCAGCCTGGGTTCCGGAATAATCAAATTCACAGGCCTGCCCAATTACAATGGGGCCTGCTCCAATGATTAGAATTGATTCAATATCAGTTCTTCTGGGCATCTTTATCCAATTTTACGGGACTAAAAATATTTTAATTTTATTAAAAGTCACTTTTTTCGAATATTTTATCTTTTAAACCCTTATTCAATTTATATTTATAGAATTCCATGATTATGGTGCCATTGAAATTTTTCCCGGACTCTTCACTTCCCCCATGGACTGCTTCCATTAAATCTTTTCTATCCGATGTTGGTCCCCCCATGGGATCCCGCAGGGACCAGTGTTCTATGCCTTTGAAGCCAATCTCCAGGGTTGTTTTTTCGGGCAAATAAAGACCGTCTATCTCCTGGTGAATTGTTTCAACGGAAAAAACTTTTTGCGAATCAATTTCTGTTTCAATCCTGGTAACTATCCAGTTTTCCTGAGCTATCCAGACCGTCATTAATATCCGGGGCAGATCATCTCCTTTGCCCAGGGGTAATTTTAATGAATCGGGATTGACCTGGCCTTTTAATACCCACTGTGCTTCGCCCTTTATATTTTCCTGTCCGGACACAAAAACAGTGTCCAGCATATCAATAAACCAGGCCGGAGAACCGCCCAGTCCCCATTTGGGAACTATGGCAAAGCCATCCGCTTCCACTTTGATTTTATCTGGTGCTTTATAAAACAGTTTGATTCGCTTGCGGGGCATACGCAGGCCTGTCATATCAACGGATATTTTAACCTTGACGGTATAGTCCCGGATCCTGTTAAAGCGTACAAACATGCTGTCTTTAACAGCATCCGGGGAAGGCTGGAAATTTCCATTTTGGGGATAGGCCGGTACTAAAATACAAATGGCGGCAAACAGCTTTAAAAAATACTTGATCATGTTTTAATATCCTTGCGCAAAAATACAAAAATACTGATACCGATAAAGACAGATGTATAAATAAACAAAATACCCAGACTTTGTCCTATCTGTCCCCAGGGAATTGGTTCCTGAAAAACAAGTCGCCAGACATTAAAGTAACTTACAAATATGAACGGTTCCAGGCGCTTAAATAAATCCAGGGGAATGGATATAATTATATAACCAATTACAATCAAAAACATGGATCCAATGATGGGTCCGATACCATTATCTACCATGGTGGAAAACATAAAACACAGCGCTGCCACTGTAAACATCACTAATATGGCCAGACCGAAAGAAAGACCCATTCTCAGCCAGGCTTCATTTTTATCTAAGATCAGGATACCTTTATCAAAAACAATTAAATCACCCGTCCCCAGCCAGAGGGACCCCAGCCCCAGGCTCATGAGGGCTAGAAATAATATGAGGGCAGCCGTGTAAATCCAGGTTGCCAGAAGTTTTGCCATTAATATCTTAAAGCGGCTGATCCGGCGCACAAGAATCAGGCGAAATGTTCCTCCGGATCCTTCCGCTGCTACAGCATCTCCGGCTGCCAGAGTAACCAGGAACGGGATGTGAATCCAGAGGGAATTCAAAATAATGTAGGTAGCTAATAATGAATTAAAAACAGAGCCCACAATAATAAAAGTATCGCTCAGCTGGCGGGCGTATGTTTCATGAATTTCATTGCCGCCCCAGGAAAAACCCCAAAGAATCAGAGGCATTAGAATTCCAATTCCAATGAAACCGATATAACTGCGCCAGCGACCCGTAATCTTCAGCAATTCATTGTATATTAAACCACCCATCAGATTTCACGCCCGGTTCCTATTTTGGACAGAAACACGGATTCCAGGGTTGTGCGGGGAATTACGGCCTCTACCGTGATATTATTTTGGATTAATATTTTTAATATGTCCGGTATTCTGGTCGAAGAGACTGCGACCCAGAGGGAGTTTTCGCGTACTTCACAATTTTGAATCCAGGCCAGACCCTTCAATAATTTTTTGACTTTATCCAGAGGCAGAGCGCGGATCTCCGTAGTGCCGATCGCAGTATTCAAAAAATCTTCTATATTTCCCGTAGTTATTAATTTACCTTCATTCAGCAGGGCCACATGGGTACAGATTTTTTCTACCTCATCCAATAAATGAGAGGAAAGGAAAATTGTAACGCCCTCCTGCTGCAGATTTTTAATCAAATCGCGTACTTCTTTCATACCCTGCGGGTCAAGACCGTTGGTTGGCTCGTCTAAAATGAGAAGTTTTGGATCTGTCAGCAGGGCCTGGGCAATGCCCAGCCTTTGTTTCATGCCCTGGCTGTAATGTTTAATACGGTCCTCGGCCCGCTGTCCCAGTCCGACTCTTTTTAATACTTCACTGACTTTACGGGGGGAGGCACCGTCCATCCTGGCCAGCATTTCCAGATTGGTCCGGGCGGAGAGATGTTTATAAAAATCCGCCCGTTCAATAAAAGAACCCACCTGTTTCAAGGCTCTATGACCCTGCTTTCGTATAGAGATTTCATTAATAAACACATCCCCCACTTCGGGTTTAATTAAGGCGGTCATCATTCGGATTGTGGTGGATTTTCCACTGCCGTTCGGCCCCAGAAAACCAAATACCGATCCATCCGGTATTTCTATTGACAGATCCTGGACTGCCTTTCGGCCTTTAAACGATTTGGTCAGATTTTCGGTGCGCAGTATCATTTAAAGTTTGATCAATTCCTTTAATCCATCATTTCTATAAATTTTTTAAATAAATATCGTGAATCGTGGGGTCCCGGGCTGGACTCCGGATGATATTGCACAGAAAAGGCAGGTATATCCAAACATTTTAAACCCTCGGAAGTATCGTCGTTAAGGTTGACATGTGTATTAATAACTTCCCCCGGCAGACTATTGGGATCCACTGCAAAACCATGATTCTGGCTTGTTATTTCTATTTTGCCTGTTTTAAGATTTTTTACGGGATGATTACTGCCCCTGTGACCGAATTTCATTTTAAAAGTTTTACAACCCAGAGCCAGGGCCAGAATTTGGTGTCCGAGGCAAATTCCGAAAATTGGTTTTTTACCCAGCAGGTTTTTTACTGTTTCAACGGCATACGTTACAGCCGCCGGATCTCCGGGACCGTTGCTTAAAAATACACCTTGCGGATCAAATTCCAGGATCTCTTCTGCGCTGGTATGGCCCGGGAAAACAGTTACTCCGCATTCATGATTTCGGAGCAGGCGCAGAATGTTGGTCTTAATTCCAAAATCAAGGGCAGCCACCCTATATTTAGATTTTCTGCCGGGGAATAATTTATAATATTTTTTGCAGGTCACTTCCCGAACTAAATCAAGCCCGCTTAAAGCAGGCACGTCCTTTAGCTTCTCGGATAATGATTCAATTTTAAAATCCAGAGAGGATATAATCCCTTTTAGCGCACCTTTTTCTCTAATGTGGCGCGTAAGAGCCCGCGTATCAAGACCTTTAATACCGACAATACCGTTATTTTCCAAAAAAACACCAAGCGGTTTTGCAGACCGCCAATTCGAGGGGATTTCCGTTTCTTCTTTAACCACAAATCCGGCCACCTGAATTTTTGGCGATTCATTATCTTCTAAGTTTATGCCGTAATTACCAATATGGGGGAAGGTCATGGTAACAATCTGGCGACAGTAGGATGGATCAGTAAGGATTTCCTGATAACCGGTCATGCCCGTATTAAAACAAACTTCTCCCCCGTTCTCTCCCGGTGCACCGAAGTTTAAACCCCAAAAAAAACGGCCGCCCTCAAGCAAAAGGACGGCCGTTGATTCTTTAACCATGTTAAAAATTCAGCAATAAATTACCTGGAAACAAGGGGGAAATAGTTAGAGAGAAAAGTTGCGAGTTAGGAGTTAGGAGTTACGAGTTACGAGTTACGAAAAAGAGTAAAAATATTCAATTATTACAGGACTTGAGTTAAAGACACTTTATGGATTTGACTTAAGAACTGTTCGCAAATCGTTCTTTACTCAAGCCCTTCGGCTTTAAGTCAAGTCCGATTTATACTCCTAACTGCTAACTGAAAAATCGAAGATTTTTCCTATTTTTTTGTCATCACCCATACACCATCCCAGTCTTTTCCAGGACTATTTTCCTGAAAATATTCACAGCGTTATATATAAACGGCTGAGGGTGTGTTTGGTCTGAAAGGAAATTTTTCTTCCAT
>JAZFSI010000227.1:0-5421 GCA_036446075.1 Fidelibacterota bacterium | reverse complement strand
TTGCTTTGATTGGGCCATATTATAAACCGACTGGTCGGTCTATATTACCATTTATTACTAATTTATTCAATGGTTTTTCAAACTAAATGCTCACTGAAAAAGTGACGGGTAACGGTAAAAAATTCATTAAATTTTTTACGTGACTTGTGACAGGTAAAAAATATTTCTAAAAATTACAAACTTTCGTCTTTTTACTCTTACCTATAATAATTCCACCTTCTTTTCTACTCACTGCTAACTGATCACTCCTCACTGAAAAAATTCGTAGAATTTTTTCTTCCCTCTGATTTCTGCCTGTCCCGCTGGAAGCGTAGCAGCGAAGCAGCGTAGCAGCGTAGCGATAGTAGCGGGGACTTCTGAAATCTGATTTTTTCCTGTTACCAGTCACGCGTCACCCGTTATAGAAAAAATTAAACAGGAAAAGAATATCCTAAATAAGTATTTGACAATATATGAAAATGTTTCTAATATCTTTATTGAGAATAAGACTCAATAACTATATTGCACTTTAATAAATATATTGGATTCAAATGAAAACTTTAATTAATTGGATATTATGCTGCTGTCTTTTACTTGGGTTCGCCTTTGGCCAGGATGATTTTTTTGAACCCCGGACCACAATCGGAGGTTATGGTGAACTCCACTATAACAAATCTAAAACTGGCGCTGAAGACCCTACCAAAAAATTGGATTTTCACCGCTTCATTATTTTTTATTCCCATGCCTGGACCGAAGCATGGTCCTTGAAAAGCGAGGTGGAACTGGAACATAATTTCGTACAGGGCGGGCAGGGTGAATTGGAGCTGGAACAAGCTTACATAAATTACCATACTGATCTTTTTGGTTTCCAGGCCGGAGTTATTCTGCCTTCAGTAGGATTTATTAATGAATACCACGAACCGCCCCTTTTTTTGAGCGTGGAAAGACCGGAATACGCCAATTATATTATTCCCACCACCTGGTTCGGAAATGGAGCTGCTGTTTATGGAAAAATAAGTGATTTTAACTGGCGGGCTGTGATTATGGAGGGACTGGACGGCGATAAAATTATAGATAATTGGAAAAATGGCATCCGCGATGGAAGGCAAAAAGGGTATAAGTCTGATGCCGAAGAATTGCTCTATAATTTTAATGTTGATTATACCGGGCTGCCTGGAATTCGAATTGGGACATCTTTTTCCAAAACCACGGCTTTAGTTACTTTGGAAGGAGAAGATAATATTGAGATTCAGCTGGGGGAAATTCATGGAAAATATGATAAAAATAACATTCTGGTCGTTTTTGAATGGGGCAATATTAATTATAAAAATCATGTAGTGGATAAATCCAGCGGTTATTACCTAGATTTGGGGTATAACCTCGGTTCTTTTCTGAATTTAACGGGTAAACTTATTCCCTGGATTCGCCTGACGGATATAAATCCCGCTGCGGGCCACGATTTAGAAGAATCCCGGCATTACGCTAAAACCATGTTTGGCCTTACCTTTAAACCAATCGATAATATTGCTTTCAAACTGGATTATGCCATAAACACACCGCAGGAAAAGGGAGCTGATCAAATCACCCTCATCAATTTGGGAGTTGGCTATCAATTCTGATTATTGTTTTTATAACCACTGCGGATTTATCCCATGCAGAAAAAATATTTAAGGTTATTATTTTTGGCACTGATTTTTCCGGGACCTGCCGAATCCGGCAATATTAAAAATCGTGCCGAAGAATTGATCCAGGCACAATTTGGAAAAGAGATAAATATTCAGTTTAATAAATTTAAATTAAACCCTGATCTGAAAACAGCGATCGCAGTCGAATCCAAGCAGAAATTTTTAAATGATTTTCTTTATGTTTGGAAAATCAGCATTGGAGACAGCTTGGCAGGTTACGCATTGCTGGATAATGTTTTGGGAAAATCAATGCCCATTACGTTTATTGTATTTTTTGACTTGGAAGGAATCATTCTAGGAACCCGCGTGGTGAAATACAGAGAAGCAATCGGCGGTGAAATATCCAGTTCCAGATGGAATCGGCAATTTTTCGGAAAGGATTATACATCGGGATTTAAAATTGGAGCAGATATTGACGGTATCAGCGGCGCCACAATTTCCGTAAAATCAATGACCAGGGGAATCCAAAGACTGACATTTTTATTAAAATATATCAAGGATGATTTATGAAAACTATTTCGCCCTTATCTTTATGGCCCCGGCCTATGAAATACCTCGTATCAGTTTTTATGCTGGTTTTAACAATCGGTGTAACTACCGGACTGGTTTACGTGAGTCAAACTACAGGATTCAGGCCCGGAGGGGCAGAAGAACATTATCGAGGTTCGCCCGCGAATGATGATTTCGATATTCAGGAAAAATATGAAAAATCTTTTGAAAATATGTTATTGACTACTCACTCCCACATTATATCTTTTTCAATTGTTTTTTTTATATTGGGGATATTATTATATTTTACGAGCACATTTTCCGAAGGATGGAAAAGATTTTTTATGATTGAGCCCCTGGTTTCCACCTTCGTGACATTTGGATCTCTATGGGCCCTGCGTTATCTGCACAGCAGTTTAAGTATTTTGACCCTGATTTCCAGCCTACTAATGTATGTGTCTTTTTATATAATGGCAGGAGTGATTTTTTATGAATCCATGTTCAGCCCAAAAGAGAATTAATCGATCAATTTCAACTGCCGGTATTTTTCCTGGTATTTTTTATAGAGTATTTTATGCCGGTCGCTTAAATCGATTTTTCGGCCCTGAATAAATGCTAACCTAACCTGTGAACTTGTTTCCAAAGCATCTCCGGTACTTACAAACAAGGTTGCATCCTTGCCTTCATCTAAAGACCCAACTCTATCTGCCACACCAAGGATTTCTGCCGTAGAAAGAGTTATGGAACGCAAGGCTGTTTCTTTAGACAGTCCGAAAGCCGCAGCCATGGCAGCATGATAGGGGAGATTTCGCAAATGCGCAGTTTCGAAAGCACTGCCTGATGTCGTTATGCAAAAAGTTACTCCATCCCGGTCCAGCAGGGCCGGTATTTTATAAATTTGATCATAATCCTCAAAACGACGTTGAGGCAGACTTAATACGCTTTCAAAAATAACCGGGATTTTATATTTTTTTAGAAGTGCCGTAACACGCCAGGCATCCCTGCCGCCCACTATAATAATTTTAACTTTCTGTCTGACCGACCAAAACAGGGCAGCTTCGATTTGTCGTTTTTCCTGAGCATGGATAAATATGGGTTTTTTCCCCTCGGCGAAAGGCACAATTGCCTCCAGCCTTAAATCTACACCTGGAAAATTAAGACGGGTTTCGGGGTTGGCTTTTTTGAGCAGTCCGTAGGACCGTGCCATATCAAATAATTCATCTATTTCAGTAAGTTTTTTACTCCGTTTTTCTGTTTGTTTTTCCACGGGGATTTTAGAGTCGAAGGCATAGTTCAAACTCATTGAAGGCCAATTAAGATGCAGCCCTGTGGAATGTTCCAACGTTGCTGACTCCCAGGTCCAGCCATCCAGCATCATCAGGCTGGATTGACCGGAAAGAAGCCCGGACGAAGGCGTAACATTAGCCAATAATACACCATTGGAGCGGGTGACAGGTATAATCTCGGAATCCGGATTATAACCCACATTGGCCCGCAGGTTAGGATTAATAGAACCGGTCTCGGCAAAATCTGCCGTTGCCTTAACTGCTGATATTTCTACCAGTCCCAGTGACGTAACAGCTGAGATAAAACCGGGATATACATGTTTACCCATTAAGTCTATTGATTCGGCGTCAGCAGGAGCTGCAATTTTTTCTGCAATCCTCGTGATTTTTCCATTTTCGAACAAAATTGCACCATTTTCAATTGTTCCCGCAGATACAGTGTGGATCACACCGTTGTATAACAGGATCGGCCGCGTTTGATCCGGTGCCGGTATTTGATCCGATCCGGGAAGAGCGACAAGAAAAATTAAAAGAATCAATAATCCCTTCATTAGAGACCTCCCTTCCGAATATATCCATGTTCATGAAAACAGGAATATTTTTCCTTTTCCCCGGTTTCATCCGTTTTAAGAGAAGGATTCCCATCCTCAGGAGATGAAAGTATTTTCTGGATTAAATCATTGCGCAGTTTTCCATCCCTGTTCCGCATGAATTTATCCTGGTCTAATGAGAAATATTGAGTCCCATTTATCCAGGTCTGTTCACAGCGGGAATAAGTGGAAAGTGGATTTCCGCTCCAGATTACAAAATCTGCATCTTTTCCCGGCTCCAGTGATCCAACCCATTTATCAACACCGAGCTGCCGGGCCGGATTAATAGTAACAAAATTTAAAGCTTCGGCGGGAGAAAGATTTCCATATTTCACAGCTTTAGCCGCCTCCAAATTCATGTGCCGGGATAATTCATCATCATCCGAATTGAAAGATACATTTATACCTACTTCGTGCATCAGGGCGCCATTATAAGGAATGGCGTCAATCACTTCGTATTTATAGGACCACCAATCGGAGAATGTTGATGCGCTGGCTCCATGTTCCTGGATTCTTTCAGCTATTTTATAACCTTCCAAAACATGCTGGAAAGTGCCGATTGTAAACCCGAAATCTTCTGCTACGCGGGTTAACATCAAGATTTCATCCTGGCGGTAAGAATGGCAGTGAATTTTTCTTTTACCCTCCAGGATTTCCACCAGGGCTTCAAGTTCCAGGTCAATTCGCGGCGGAATTGAAGTTTTTTTGAGCCGTATGTTTTTATTATATATGTTCCAGGATTTTTTATAATCGGACGCAGCTTCAAAAGCATCCCGGATAATCTGTTCTACACCCAGCCGGGTTTTTGGATAGCGGTTTAAGGGATCAACCCAATTTGATCTTTTTACATTTTCACCCAGAGCAAATTTGATGCCCGGCGTTGCATTTTTATAAATAAGATCTCCCGGATCAAGGGTTCCCCAGCGCAATTTTAAGACAGCATTCTGACCGCCGATAGCATTGGCCGAACCATGCAGCAAATTGATTATGGTTAAACCTCCGGCCAGCGAGCGGTAGAGATTAATATCATCAGGTACAATTACGTCTTCCATTCTTACTTCTGCAGTAACGCTTTGGAATCCTTCATTTATGGAAGCTGCGGCCATATGGCTGTGGGCATCGATCAGTCCTGGTGTTATATGCTTCCCTGATCCCTCAATTACCAAAGCTCTGGATTTGCCGATAGATATATTTCTGGCAATTTTTATTACTTTTCCATTCTGAAACATTATGTCCCAGCCTTTAAGTATTCCCTGGGGACCGCTGGTCCAGATCGTTGCATCATTAACCAGAATTATGTTTGGATCTTTTAATTTTTCCGATCTGCCGTAGGCTCCCTCCGGACTAAAAACCGTCAAAGTACTAATTTTTTCCTCATATTCAGTATTATTT
>JAZFSI010000226.1:0-5358 GCA_036446075.1 Fidelibacterota bacterium | reverse complement strand
GGCACCCACTTTTCGGCCCTTCCACTCTGCTCCATGGGCCTGGGCAGCATCCTCGATTACATTGATTTTCAGTTTATGGCCCAGGTCTAAAATTTCATCCATTTCAGCCGGATTACCGCCTATATGCACCGGTAATATAACTTTTGTCCTGGGTGTGACCGCGGCCCTGATTAAAACAGGGTTTATATTTAGTGTATCCGGATCAATATCAACAAAGACAGGAACAGCGTTGGCCATCAATACGGCTGACGCTGTGGCAATGAATGTATAAGCGGGCACAATAACCTCGTCCCCGGCCTTAACTCCTGCAGCTTTCAATGCTACCCACAAGGCTGCAGTGCCGGAACTGGTACTTAGACAGTATGCTGCATCATGAAATTTCGCAAATTCAGCATCAAACCTGGTTATAGCCGCACTACCTATACCCCACCCTTCCTCAAGAAAAGTTGTTATCAGCCGGGCTTTTACATGGTCTTTAACCCGGGGCCATACAGGAAATGGCTCTTTACGACTCGGTTCTCCTCCAAATACAGCAAGTTTTTGCATGTGATTCCTGATAGGTTTAAAAAAGAGTGTCTAAAATAACTATTTCCCATAATTCAATCCAACTTTCCTTTTACAGAATTATTCAGTTCCCAAAGTCCCCCTGTAAAAAGGGATTTTATTGGTCTTGTAAATGGTTTTTTTACCATAAATCTGCAAATATTACATGAGCGCCTGACAATCTATCCTTCTACCTTGCCAAGTCGTCTGTAATTTCTGAAATATTGGCTATCTAAAATTAATGGCACACACCTTGAACAACATTTAAGAGAACAAAATAAAGGAATTTAAAATGAATTATGTAACATGCAGCCCAAGACAGATGATGAATAGGGATTTTGATCGTATAATTAATGGCTTTTTCAACCAGAACTGGGACCTCACCCGCGATTACGCCAATGCTGATTCCCCGGCCGTAGATATTGAAGAGAAAAAAGATAAATTTATACTTACGGCTGATTTACCCGGAAACACAAAAAAGGATGTGAAAATTACTATTTTGGATAGTATTCTAACCTTAACCGGCGGAGCATCCGGCACAGAAGAAAAAGAAGAACCCCTTTACCACTACCGGGAACGTAAGGCAGGTTCTTTTACCAGGTCATTTCGCCTGCCTGAATCTGTGAACGAAGAAAAAATAGAAGCATCTTTTAAACATGGCGTCTTAAAAGTAATCCTGCACAAACATGCAGAAATTCTGCCTAAAAAACAGGAAATCAAAATATCCTGAATTGGAAAATCTTAGATTTTTCAGTGAATTGTTAACTGTTTAACCTTCCGAAAGATTTAAATCCTTCGGAAGGTTTTTTTATTCAATAACTAGCTTGCTTCTAAGTAGCCTGTCACGAGCTTGCCGATGGGTAATGACGGTAGGGAAAATTCTCTGAATTTTACACCTTACATGTTACTATTTCCCCCTGACTTCTGCCTGTCCCGCCGGAAGCGAAGAAGCGAAGCGACAGTAGCGGGGAAATCTGATTTCTTCCTTCGTAATTGAAATTTTTCAATGAAATTTTTAAAGACATTTTAAAAATTTCTGTAATATTTTTCGGACGGAATCATGTTTAAGAGGATTTTTCGGTGATACGGAGATTGTGCGGGGATATACAATAGAACCTAAATATTCTAATTGTACTCTAAATTCAGACAAAAACCTGAATGCCGATCCTCCGCTGAAAGAAGTAAGTAAGGTAAATTTCTGATCAAAGCATTCCCGCCAATTTGCAGACGAAATCGAGAGCCAGGTTACAGCATTCGACAATACCGGCGGCAGACCGCCATTATATTCCGGAGCACAAAATATTAAAGCGCCGGAATTAATAAATTGTTCACGTAAAGAAGAAACCTGCTTTAAATCAAATGCAGAACCTGGTTTATAAAGTGGTAATTCGTAATCTTCTAAATTGAGAATAGAACTTTCTGCATTTAACTGATCCAGAATATTTTTTATTTCGCAGGCCAGATTTTTATTATTTCCTGAAGTAGCAGTAATTATCAATATGTTTTTCAATTATTCCCCTGCTTTAAACTACCACACCGCCATCAACGTTAATAACAGCGCCATTTATATAACTGGCCATATCGCTGGCCAGAAAGCAATAGACGTTGGCCACTTCACTGGCTTCGCCCCAGCGTTTCAAGGGTACTTTTTCGCCCATCAAGCGCACAATTTTTTCGGGCATCTGAGCTGTCATTTCAGTATTAATGAACCCCGGCGCGACAGCGTTAACCCTGATTCCTTTCCGTCCCAGCTCACGGGCCCATACTCTGGTCATTCCAATCACGCCCGTCTTTGAAGCAACGTAGTTAGTTTGACCAAAATTCCCGTAGTGAGCGACTACGGAGGAAGCATTCAGAATAACCCCGAAACCCTGCTCCTGCATTATTTCTGCGGCATATTTCGTGCATAAGAATACGCCCTTCAAATTCACATTTATGATTCTTTCGAATTCTCCTTCTTCCATTTTTTTCAAAGTACTGTCAGCCAGGATCCCGGCATTATTCACCAGAATATCGAGCTGATCAAAATTATTATTAACTTCTTTAAATAAATTAATTACGCTTTTGCTTTGACTCACGTCAACCTGGTAAAATACCCCGCCAATTTCATCCGCAGCAGCCTGACCCGTGGTTTTATCATATTCTGCAATAATAACCCTGGCTCCCTCAGCGGAAAATAATTCAGCTGTAGCTTTTCCAATTCCTCTACCAGATCCTGTAATCAGGGCCGTTTTTCCCCGCAATAAATTCATGCTCTCTTCTCCAAGTTAAGTAAGTGTAAATTCCAATCCTTAAATTTACCCCCAACCTGAGAATTAATGAAAGAATAGACATGATATTGAATAATATACTGGAAACGATTGGAAATACTCCGGTTATAAAATTGAATAAAATCGGGCGGAATCTGGACTGTGATTTATATGTAAAATGTGAATATTTCAATGCCGGCGGCTCTTTAAAAGATAGAATTGGCCGCAGAATGCTGGAAAATGCGGAAAAAGCAGGTAAAATTAAACCTGGGGATACATTAATCGAACCGACTTCGGGTAATACGGGCATCGCCCTGGCTTTGGCGGCAGCGGTTAAAGGTTATAAAATGATAATTGTTATGCCGGAAAAAATGAGCCTGGAAAAAGAGGTGGTTTTACTTGCCCTGGGAGCCAAAATTGTACGGACTCCCACCGCCGCCGCCTACGACGATCCCGAAGGATTAATAGAAGTTTCAAAAAGACTCTGCTCGGAAATTCCCAATGCTTATATATTAGATCAGTATTCTAACCCAGATAATCCTGATGCCCATTATTATGGAACTGCCGACGAAATTCTGACAGATTTCGGACAAAACCTGCAGATGGTAGTTATAGGAGCCGGTACGGGAGGAACAGTTACGGGTGTGGCCAAAAGATTAAAGGAAAAAATACCCCGCATTCAAATTATCGCTGCCGATCCTTTTGGCTCTATTCTTGGCGGCGGAACTGATGTTTATCCTTATCATGTTGAAGGAATAGGATATGATTTTTTCCCGGATGTCCTGGATAATTCAATTATTGATCAATATATTAAAGTCAACGACCAGGATTCTTTTACGATTGCAAGAAGATTGATTTCGGAGGAAGGATTACTTTGCGGAGGTTCAAGCGGAACAGCAGTCTGGGCTGCGCTGCAATCTGCAAAATCTTTGACCAGGGGTCAAAAATGTTTGGTTATACTGCCGGATGGAATTAGAAATTATATGAGCAAATTTGTTAATGATGAATGGATGCTCGATAATGGTTTTAAAATTTAAAGGTTAACCTTAAATGAAGAAAATGAAAATCTCTCTAAGAAATTTATTAGCTGCCTCTGTACTTGTATCATTATTTTCTAATCCTGCCGCTCAAAAAGATTCTACGCGGGGATTTTTAGTTAAGGTGGGAGATTTATCTCCTGATATAAAACTGGAACTCCTAAATGGAAAAATTATTTCGAATGAAGATTTAAAAGGATTTGTTACTGTACTCCAGTTCACGGCCAGCTGGTGCTCTGTCTGCCGGGAAGAAATGCCTCATTTGGAAAAGGAAGTCTGGCAAAAATTCAAAGAGGAAAATTTTAGACTGATTGGAATAGACCGGGATGAACCTCTGAAAACAGTAGAGAAATTTGCTCTTGACATGAAAATAACCTATCCCCTGGCCCTGGACCCCGGAGCTGAAATATTTGGAAAATTTGCACTAAAAGAATCAGGCGTGACCCGTAATGTTGTTATCGATCAAAATGGAAAAATTCGATTCCTCACGCGTTTATATGATAAAGATGAATTTCAGAGAATGATTACAGTTATCGAGCAGCTATTGGAACCGGAGCGAAAATAAAGAATTAGTTTACCGCACTAAAGCAGATATAATACATTTCCTCTCATTGGCACTGGGGCACCCGCAAATTACAGAAAAATCTAGTATTCACGAGGGGGATAGATTAATATTTTAATAAAAACCACCGAAAACAGGAAATAATACAATTAAAAAAAATTTAGTAAAAAAACTTACGCAACAGATTGCCTGGCAACCTTGATTATTTCCCCGGCCAGCTCTTCCGTCACAGAAACTTTTTCTCTAATATTACTTATTTTCGCTTTTGAAATTTCCTCTAAATCAGAAAATCCCAGCAGCAATTTCTTAACTCTGGCTGGACCCATACCTTTGATAGCATCAAAAATTGAACCCGTGACATCTGCAGTTCTTTTATGGCGCTGAAAAGTAATGGCAAACCGATGCGCCTCATCCCGAATGCGGCGTAAAAGAATCAGGCCCGGAGATTGTTTCGGAATTGATTGTGCTTGAGACTGACCTTTTTTATACACTTCTTCCAGACGTTTGGCTAGTCCGATTACGGGTAAATAATCCAGGTTCAATTCATTTAAAGCATTCAGAGCCGAACTCAATTGTCCTTTCCCACCGTCGACCAGAATGAGATCCGGGTATTTGCCCTGTTCATTTTTTACTCTTTTATAACGCCGGAATACAACTTCCCTGATAGCAGCGAAATCATCTATTCCAGACACGGATTTTATTTTGAATTTCCTGTATTCTGATTTTCGTGGTTTACCGTCTATAAAACAAACCATTGATGCTACCGTGTTGGTCCCGCCCAAATGAGAGATATCGAAGGCCTCAATTCGTCTCGGAGGTACTTTTAACTGCAGATCCGTTTCCAAATGCGATATCATTTTAGGAATTAATTCCCTCCTTTTTTTCCGTTCCAGAATTAATTCTCCTAATAATAGCTTGGCGTTTTGTTCAGCCAGGAGGACTTCCTTTAATTTTTCTCCTCTTTGAG
>JAZFSI010000225.1:0-4093 GCA_036446075.1 Fidelibacterota bacterium | reverse complement strand
TTTTCCATGGGTAAAAGGTCCCCTGTCCAATATTTTAGAAAGAGCGGAAAAGGATCTTGTTTTAGTCGATTTTGAGACGGATTGGTGCAAATGGTGTAAAGTTCTGGATGAAAATACTTATCCCGACCCGGAGGTTATTAAATTTGCCAGGAAAAACATGGTAGGATTTAAAATAGATGCAGAAAAGGGAGCCGGTATAAACCTGGCCAGAAAATACAATGTAACCGGTTTCCCAACTCTGGTCATAATGGATAATGATGGAAGAGAAATAGACCGCATAATTGGATACATGCCTCCGGAGCCGTTTTTAAAAGAATTAAAACGGATTAAAAATGGAGTAGAAACAATCAAAGCACTTGAGCTAAGAGTGGAAAAAAATCCGGGCCAGGAATTGTCAATTTCTAATTTGGCGGAAAAATATGAAAATGCCGGATATTTTGAAAAAGCAAGCAAACTCTGGCTTGAAGTAATAACCATAAATGGATCAATCAAATCCAGAGCTGAGTTTCGATTGGTAATTCTTGATTTTAAAAAAAATAGTTCATTGAAGACGATGGAAGACTATTTAGCCGGCCGGCCGGAACCTGTATATGCCCAGCAGGCATTTTCGACAATTATATCTTATTTTAAAAAAGAAAAAAATCAGAAAATGGAGATGGAATATCTGCTTAAAAAAATAAATAATGCCGAAGAGTTTAACTTAGAGACACCTGCTTTACTCAATTCATTTTCATGGAGAATAACCGAACTGGAAGCGTCTGACAATTACGAATTCGCCCTTTTGAAAGTTCGGCAGGCGATTTCCATGTTAGGAGCAGATGAAAGGGAAGCATTGGTGGGAATTATGGACACGGAAGCAGAGGTATTATGGAAAATGGACAGGATCGAAGAAGCAGCGGCAGTAATTGATGAAGCATTAGTATTGAGCCCTGATGATGAATATTTATTCAAACAGAAAGAGAAATTTATCCGGAAGTAGAGGGGAGGGGGGAGAGGAAAAAATCTAAGATTTTTTCCGTGATGAGAAAATATTCTCCGAATATTTTCAGTTATTGATCAAATAAACGGCTATAATTGCAGCTGATCCGCCGATAATGGTGGTTATTTCCAGTGGTTCACCTAAAAATATCATGCTGAATATTAAAGCGCTGACCGGAACGGTGAATATAAATGAAGCAGCCTTCTCTGATCCCAGCTTCATGGCGCCCCAAAAATAAACAGTGGTGGCAAAGGCCATGGCTCCCAGTGAAACTAATAAAAAATTTAACCAGAAAATCCAATCGAAGGTGAATATCTCTAAAAGATTTAATTTTCTGGCAAATAAATAAGAAAAAATTATAGAAAGGCAGTAGACCCAGAAACTAAAATCTAAAACTGTTAAATCCTGCTTTGAGCGGTCTGTGATTAAAGTCATGATTGCCCATGAAAACGCTCCGCCTAAAAAATATATATTTGAATTTTCTGTAATCTGCTGCGGTGCAAAGGTCCAAAACTTAAGAATAATAAGACCTCCCGCAAGTCCCAGGGCCAATCCTGCCAAATTTCTTTTATTTACTACTGTCCTGAAGATTATTACAGACAACAAAAATGTAATCAAAGGATTAATGGTTGTCACAATTACCCCTCCAAGTCCTGCGGGACCAATTTGCGTACCTCTAAAATATAAATAATTATAAAAAGAGAGCAAAATAGCGCCGCTGACTATATACTTAATTCCCCGGCGCGGTATTATGGGAGGCTTCCCCATACCGAGAAGAATGGCGTAGAGTGCGGCCGCTGAAAAAACAAAGCGCCAGAAAATAAGTACCTGGGGAGAGGCATAGGATCCCAGTATTTTTGCATTCGTCCATGACAGACCCCAGATCATCATGGCAAATATCAGAAATAGATAAATCTGGGTTTGAGACCAGTTCTTAGGCATACTTTAATTTAGTTTTCTGAACAAACAGGGAATTACCGCTATAATGCAGAACAACCGGGAGCGGCTGAATAAATATTTGCGATTATTATTGTTTCAGAATGAAAAGCCTGCCGGTAATTCGTCTTTTTTTGTGCCTTTTGGAACCCAGGCTAAATCCAGGATTGTAAAGCTGGGATTTTTCGTTTGAAAAATAGGTACAACTTTAAGTCCCATGCTGGGAGTACCAATTGCCAGATTTCCCATCAATATGGTAGATATTCCCTCAAATTCAACATTTACAAAACGAATGGGTTTTGGTAATGTATTAAACGCCCCCGTTCGTTCAGTAATCATAAATGTATGTACCGCAGCTCCCTTCCGGGCAATTTCTGTTAGGTCGACTATTATATTTCTGCCCAGACAATCGGGACAGTGAATTCTAAAAGGCAGGTAAATTAATCCTTTTCCGCCGCAATTATTGTTTTCACATTTCGTTCCCAGTAATTTTCCCTGGCCGAGCCCTTCAAAAAAAGGAGCTTCCCCTCCATACATGTGTACGTGGGTAAGATCGCGGGGATTGGTTATTCCCATTAAGACGCCCTTTTCATTTCTGATCGGTGTAGAGGTTGATTTGAAGTGAAAATTTCCCTTGAATCGGTAGCGCTTATTTTCAACTTTTACTGTTCCTCGTTCCATATTCATTGTTTACTCCTGATATTTTTTTAAGAAATAATGGTCATTAATAAAACATCCCTTTTAAATCAGTTGATGGTCCGGGTGCATGATAGTTGTGGCTGTGACGTGAGAACCCACTCCGGCATGACTAATGGCCAGGCCGCGTTTTGCTTCTTTTACCTGTAGATTTGTCCAATCGTCCGGTTTTTTCCGGTCGAACCGATTCCATTTAGCAGGATTTTCATGCATTTCCGCCCAGCGATTCCAGATATGCTGCCCAATTTCGATCACCTGCATAATTCCCGTGGCGCCGACAGCATGCATGCATCCGATTAAACCCCCGGAAAGATTGGACGGTAATTTGCCCGGCTTACCGGTAAGGGGGTTAGTATGATAACAGTCTCCTGATTCCACGTATGTGCGTCCCAGGCCGTAAGTTCTAATGCCGATATCTTCGTAAGTCTGGATATCGCTGATAGTGAAAGCATCATGCAGTTCGACCAGGTCAAAATCTTCCGTGGGATCAACGATGCCGGTCATACCGTACACGTAATAAGCTGCCATTCTGGCTGCCAGAAATCCTGTAAACCCAGGATACCTTTCTCCGCCGGGAAAGCGTTTATTTAAATCCCGGTAAGTTTCTTCCGTTTCATTGGGTAATAAGGGGATTTCCATGGGCATGCGATCAGCGACTCTGAGGGTATGGCTGCCCGCTGCAACGTTAACCAGCAGGGGATTATCGCATAATTTATAAGCTGTTTTTTCGTCGCATAAAATAGCACAGGCTGCGCCCACGCTCATTAAACAACAATCCAAAGCTCTTAAGGGATAGGCCACAATCGGAGAATTTAAAACATCATCCACAGTAATTTTCATAGGTCCCTGGGCATGCGGATTCATGCGGGCATAACCACGATTTTTAACAGCAATTTTAGCCATCGTCCGTCTAAAAGATTCTTCTTCCTTTCCAAATACCTGCCAGTACTTCTGGGCCATTACAGCGTAATAACCGGTATAGATATGTCCCAGAGGTGTTTCCCAGTCCTTGTCTGCCGCGGAGGCGATATAATTGTTGCCTTCATCGGTGGGGACCTCGTCCATGCGCTCCCAGCCCATGGCCAAAACGCAGTTGGAATAACCGGAAGCCACAGCTTTAAAAGCTTCCCACATGGTGGAACCGCCTGTGGCGCCGCCGGTTTTTATGCCCACGTTGCCCAGAGGGTCCAGTCCCAGGCGGTCGTGAATAACCGCTTCACCCAGCAGCTGGTCTCCGAAATGGTCTGCGAAATGACCGTAGTAGCAGGAATGGATGTAAGATTTCAATTCTGCCGGAGATTTTTGAATAAATTCCGCTGCCTCTGTAAAAGCATCAATAACAAGTTCTTCAGTTCTTTTTTCAGGAACTGACCGGGCAAATTTTGACATTCCCCCGGTCACCATAAAAACTGGTCTTTGCATCTGGGGTATTTTTAGTTGCTTTTTGCTGAATTTGATCATGGATGAATCATAATTGAATAA
>JAZFSI010000224.1:0-19997 GCA_036446075.1 Fidelibacterota bacterium | reverse complement strand
TCAATTGAGGAATTTCAGGAACAAACTTTTTTCCGCTATTTTTAATTTTTTGCTGATGTTTAATTGCCTGCCCTACAGAAAAGAATCCAATTAACATAACCATTTCAAAGTTATTTCGATTACTCTTTAAATTGAGGGAAAGATCGAAACTGTCAGGTCCAAGTTTAATATAAGATATATTGGAATCATCAATTTTGATCTGGTAATATTTACAGGTATTTATAATTTTCCGGGAAAAGGCATAATTGGCCCATAATAATTGAGTGCCCAGTACCATAACCAGTAAAAAAATCATATATTTATTTATTTTCATCTTTATTCCCTATTTGGCGGATTGGGGATGCAATATTACGAGGTGTCATTCTGGAGAGTCAAGCCTAAATAATATTTCCCCGCTTTTAATTACAGTATTTATGGGTGAGTCGACCACATAATAAGGTATTTCACTTAATTTTTCTAAATCCCACACAATCAAATCACCTTGTTTACCTATTTCAAGTGAACCCATTGTTTTTTCCTGACGTAAAGCCCGGGCAGAATTGAATGTGGCGGAAATAAAAGCTTCTTCTACAGTCATCCCCATTTGCAGGCAGGCCAATGAGATTATGAAGGGCATCGATTGAATATGGGAACTGCCCGGATTATAATCAGTCCCTAAAGCGACCGTAATACCATTTCGAAGAAGTTCTCCGGCCGGTGCGTAGGTCGATTTTCCCAGAAAAAAAGTTGTACCCGGCAAAAGGGTTGCGATAACATTAGACTGCGAAAGAGCTTTGAGGCCCTGCTCACTTACTGCCATTAAGTGATCAGCCGACACAGCTCCTAATTCTGCTGCCAGTTCAGCTGCTTTGGAATCTATAAATTCATCCGCATGCAGACGAGCCCCAAGGCCGTACTTTTGGGCCATTTTAAGGATTCTGCGGCTTTGGTCTACACTGAAATATCCTTCTTCGCAGAAAACATCACAAAATTGTGCTAAATTTTCAGCTGCGACTGCGGGAATCATCTTTTCGCATATTAAATCAATATAACCATTATGATCCTGTTCAAATTCCGGAGGAAAAGCATGGGCTCCCATAAAGGTAGGAATAATATCCAAAGCGTGGGATTCATTAATCCTGCTCAAGATTCTCAGTGATTTCAATTCCGAGTCAAGGTTAAGTCCATATCCTGATTTCGCCTCCACAGTAGTAGTGCCCAGGCGCAGGAATCGGTCCATTCTTTTCCTTACCTTTTTTTCAAGTTCCTCTTCGGTACATTCTCTCACTCCCTGAATACTGGCTTTAATACCCCCGCCCTTTTGTGCAATCTCCTCATAACTGATTCCTTGCAGTCTCTGCAGGAATTCATCCTGCCTCCCGGCCGTAAATACAGGATGTGTATGGGGATCAATAAATCCGGGAGTAACCAGGCAAAAGCGGCAGTCAATCTCCGAACCAGTACCATAAAGACCGGGACCTATTTTTTGAATAATTCCGTTGTTAAGGAGCAGATCGGTATTACTGTAAATTTTTAATTTTTCCGCACCGGAATCAAAAGTAACCAATTGCCCGATATTTTTTAAGATTAGAGATTTCATATTCAGATTATTATTTTAGTCCAGCATGGGCATATCCAATTTCCAATTCCTGGCATTACGGATAGCTTTTTCATAACCGGCATCGGCATGGCGGAAAATTCCCAGGGCCGGATCATTTGTGAGAACTTTTTGAATTCTTTGGGACATTTCATCCGTTCCATCGGCACAAATTACCTGTCCGGCGTGGATGGCCAGACCCATGCCCACACCTCCACCCTGATGCAGCGAAACCCAGGTGGCGCCCCCGGCAGTGCTCACCAGAGCATTTAATATGGGCCAGTCTGCAACAGCATCGGAACCGTCCAGCATTTTTTCTGTTTCCCGGTATGGAGAAGCTACTGAACCACAGTCAAGATGATCCCGGCCGATCACAACAGGGGCAGAAACTATACCCTGGGCCACCATTTCATTAAGTGCCAGACCGAATTTGACGCGCTGGTTATAATCCAGCCAGCAAATGCGCGCCGGTAAACCCTGGAACTTAACCTTTTTGCGTGCCATATTTATCCAGCGTACCAGTGTTTCATCGTGGGGAAATAAATCCAATACTTTTTCATCGGTGCGGTAAATATCCTCGGGATCACCGGAAAGGGCCACCCATCTGAAAGGTCCTTTGCCTTCACAGAAAAGAGGACGAATATAGGCCGGAACAAATCCGGGGTAATCAAAAGCATTTTTTATACCCGCCTTAAGGGCCTGTCCTCTAAGATTATTACCGTAGTCAAAAGCAACCGTTCCTTTTTTCTGTAATTTAAGTATTCCGGCAACGTGTTCACCCATGGCTCTGAAACTTTCTTTGATATACTTTTCCGGGTCAGATTTGCGTAAAACTAAAGCCTCTTGAAAAGTATAATTATTGGGAATGTAGCCATCCAGTTCGTCGTGAGCAGAAGTTTGATCGGTCACTATATCCGGAATAAAATCCAGATTCGATATTTGCGGTATTATATCCGCAGCATTTCCAACCAGGCCTACGGACAGAGCTCGTTTTTTTTTAACTGCATTCCTGATCAAACTTAATGCTTCCGTCAATGAATCGGCAGCCAGGTCTAAAAAATTAGTTTTCAGGCGCCGTTTAAGCCGCCGGGGATCAATTTCAATACATAAAACTGCCCCATTGTTCATGGTGACTGCCAGGGGCTGGGCTGCACCCATGCCGCCTAATCCGGCCGTAAGAATAAATTTTCCTGCCAGATCCGCCTGTCCGTAATGTGACCGGGCTGCAGCGGCAAATGTTTCAAAGGTACCCTGGAGGATACCCTGGGTTCCAATATATATCCAGGAACCGGCGGTCATTTGTCCATACATCATTAAACCGGACTGATCCAATTCATTAAAATGCTTCCAGTTAGCCCACTCCGGCACAAGGTTGGAATTGGCGATCAATACTCTGGGAGAAGTTGAATGAGTTTTTACCACACCCACCGGTTTTCCTGATTGTATCAGCATGGTTTCATTGGGTTCTAATCTTTCCAGGGTGCTTAAAATTGACCGGTAGCACTTCCAGTTTCTGGCTGCCTTACCCTTACCGCCGTAAACCACTAATTCATCAGGATTTTCAGCTACGTCAGGATCCAGATTATTCTGGATCATTCTGTAAGCTGCTTCTATCTGCCAGTTTTTACATGTTTTTTTAGATCCTCGAGGCGCTTTTATAATGGTTTTTTCCATAGTTTTTTCCTAATAAATCTACTCATTGAATAAGTGACCTTGTAGAGTCGCTTCGCTACTTCGCTGCTCCGCTTCTTCGTTCCCTACAAGGCAGGCGGGTGACGAGAAAAATCAGAGATTTTTCTGTTGCAGGTGACCGGTTCCACCGATTTCTATTTCACTCGTAACGCGTAACTGTTTTCCTCTCCCCGGCATTTTATTCCACGACTCCCTCCAATTCAAATTCGCTGAAATTTTTAATAAGAACCTTTGTGAATTCGCCTTTTTTAACTCTACCCCGGATTTTTACTGTATTATCTATATCAGGTGAATCATACTCAGTCCTGCCCCAGGCAGTATCCCCGTTTGCCCGATCGACAATAACTTTATAAATATTTCCTACTTTTTTCGAATTTATTTCCGAACTGATTCCGGCCTGAAGATCCGTGATCAGCAATTTTCTTTCCATTTTTATTTCTGCGGGTATATTATCTTTCAGGTCAGCGGCCGGGGTACCCTCTTCTTCGGAATAAATGAATATTCCCAGACGGTCAAAACGCATTTCTTCCACAAAATCATATAACTGCATGAAATCATTTTCTGTTTCACCGGGGTATCCCACAATCAAAGTTGTGCGCAAATGTAAATCGGGAATGGCTTTCTTTAAATTTTCTATACGCTTAATGATCCCTTTCCTACCCAATCCGCGACGCATTGATTTAAGAATTTTATCAGAAACGTGCTGGACAGGCATATCCAGGTAATGGCAGACGTTTCGGGCCTGAGCCATTGTGTGCAGCAGTTCCTGATTTAAAGTGGCAGGATGGGCATAATGTAAACGAATCCAGTCCAGGCCAATGCCGTCCAGATTTTTAAGCAAACCGCTCAAATTAACCTTTTCCTTTAAATCTGAACCATAAGAAGTGGAATTCTGGGCAATCAGCAGTAATTCCCTCACTCCCATGTCTCGAAGATGTTCCGCTTCCCATACTATAGATTCGATCGTTCTGCTTTTTTGCATTCCTCTCATCAGGGGAATGCTGCAGAAGGAGCAGCCCATATCACAACCTTCGGCAATTTTCAAATAGGCATAATGACCGGGAGTTAATATTGATCTAAAATATAAAGGATCATCCCGTGCATGTTCCTGCCCCGTAAGAAAGGCCATAATCTGCCCCTGATTATTACTTCCGAAAAAACGATCCACTTCAGGAATTTCCCTGCTCATTTCTTCAGGATACCTTTCAGAAAGACAACCCATAACCACAAGCTGCCTCAATTTACCCTTTTGCTTTAATTGGGCCGCTTGAAATATCGTTTCTATGGATTCTTCTCTGGCAACATCTAAAAATCCGCAGGTATTAACCACAATTGTATCTGCATCTTCAGGAATATCAGTTATCTCAAAAGCGCTATTTTTAAGGGCGCCCAGCAAAACTTCGGAATCCACAAGGTTTTTGGCACAGCCTAAACTGATCAGATTTAATTTTTTATCTTTTTTCATTTATATTTCCAAAGATAATTCGATCGTAATTTTCTTTAGATTTTTGTCCGGAAATATTCCCGGTTTATTTATGTATACTGCTCCAGTCCCAACAATCCCTGTACGTAACCGGCCGCATTAAATTCTATCAAATCCTCAAGATTTTCACCGATACCTAAAAAACAAACGGGTATTTTCAGATCTTCAAACAAAGGGAAAACTATGCCTCCTTTGGCTGTACCATCCATTTTTGTTAAAATAGCGCCTTTTAAATCAACTCTCGAGGAAAATTCTCGAGCCTGTACCAGAGAATTCTGGCCCAGAGATCCATCCAGTGTAATTAAAGATTGTATATTGAATTCCGGAAAACGGTTTTCAGCCATGCGTTTCATTTTTTCCAATTCTGCCATGAGATTGGAATAAGTATGCAGACGGCCGGCTGTATCAACGATAGTCACCTCCGAACCCCATGCCCGTGCCGCAGTCAGCCCATCAAACAAAACTGCTCCGGGCTGTTTCGATTTATCATTATAAATCATTTTAACGTCTGTTCTGCGGGCCCAGATCTTTAACTGGTCAACAGCAGCCGCTCGGTAAGTGTCCGCCGCCACCAGCAATACTTTACGTCCCTTAAGTTTATAATAATTTGCCAGCTTGGCGGCTGTAGTGGTTTTCCCCGTACCATTAACTCCTACCAGAAATAACACGGTTGGATTTTGGCTGAGAAAATCGGGTATGTCTACGGGCAGAATGGACATGAGATAATTTTTAACCTGCTCCAGAAAATTATCCTGACGATTTTTTTTGATCACCTGCAGAATAGAATCCACGGTTTTAAATCCCATATCTGCAGATATAAGAGTATTCTCCAGCTCCTGGAGGGAGTCAGGAGTGACCTTCTGTTTAAGTAAATTGTCCAGAGCAGATGAAATTGATTCCCGGGAGCGACGCAAGGCCTGGAAAAGTTTACTTACTATGGCCATGAATCAATTAATACGGTAGTGATAATAAAATGTTTTCAAATATTGAGCCCAGCTGACAACCAGCAAAATTGAAGCGACATACAAACTCGCATTCGGCAGCCAGGGTAAAGCATTAACAGGAAATATATGAAAGAAAATAGCAATGGTTGAAACTCCAATGGCCCATTTTCCCCACCAATTGGAACTGAGGATAAAATTGGTATGATTTATAAAATATATAGCCGGAATAGCAATGGCAATGAAACGTACCAGATAAAAAATATAAAACCACGCGGGCAGTTTGCCCATTAATACTAAATAAGACGATACAAACAGAATTACTGCAAAATCGGCGGCAGGATCAAGCCATTTGCCCATATGAGTTACAGCATGGGCGCGCCGGGCCACCCAGCCGTCGGCAACATCAGATAAAACTATTATTAATATGAGAAAAAAAGTATAATTCTGCCAACCGGGATTCTGCATGGAATAAACCAGGGGTAAGCCTAGTAGAGCCCGCATCAGACTGATTAAATTCGCCAGAGTTAAAATCCGTGTTGGATCTGTAATTTTAATTTTTTTATTAACCATTAGCTATGAGTTTTTCTGTTTAATAGTTTCTCCTGACTCATGGTCATAATCCGGTCACAGTGATTATTGATAAAATGGAGGTCATGGGAAATCAGAATTAAATGTTTTTTTAACAAAATTTCTTTAAAAAGACGGCTCAAAATTAACTTCTGTGTATGACCCATTCCAAAGGTTGGTTCATCCAATATTAAGAGGTCGTATTCGCACTGAGATAAAATTATCATTAAAGAAAGTCTCAAAGTAGACCAGGGTAAATCCAAACCGGATTTATTTTTAACGTTTATCCAGTCAATTTTATTTTCTATCAGGATTTTGATACAGTTTTGAACATTTTGAGGCAGGAGTTTACCCTGATCTACAAATTCCTCTAATAAAGTCAATAAATTGTCTGCGCCCAATATACGTTCCGGAAATTGATCCAGATAAGCCATTAAAGGAGTTTCCCCCATAATTTCAACAGTTAAGTGTCCCTGAGCCGGTTTTAGCAATCCTACCATTAGTTTGGCCAATGTTGATTTGCCGGTTCCATTTTGCCCGTACAAACCGAGACAGCTGCAGCGGCTGATTTCTGCGTTAAAATACTGAATTAAAGGAAATTCAGGATCATAACTGAAGCTGAAATCCTCAAGAGATATATTTAATTTCCCGGGTTTTCGTTTAAATTCATATTTCGGCCGATTCTGTGACCGCCCTACTTCAGTTAGAATGGAGTTTTCAAAATTCCAGAATTTATGGGCATACCCGGCATCCTGTTTTTCTGAAGTAAACCATAATATAATACAGTTGTCAATTTCGACCCTGCTTCTCATAAAAGTTGCCATTTCCGCTTTTTTTTCCGAATTCAGAAATGACAGACCATCGTCAATCAGCACTAATTTGGCGCCTGTACTGAGAGCGGTGACTAAATTTAATATTTCCTTCTCGCCTCCGCTAAGGGTGGAAGGATGACGATCCCAATCTTTTACAAACGGTAAATAATTCTTTAATTCTTTTAATGAATCCTGCAGAATACGGGTATCCTGTTCCTGGCATTCTAAGGAAAACACAAGTTCATTTTTTATACTGTGGGTAATTATTTGAGTTTCAGGATTCTGAAAAACGATTTGTTTCTTTGCTGGGATTTGTTCGATTTTGACTTCAAAATCAAACTCCTGCGCTGTTTTGATTCCGGCCAATTTCCTGAATAATAATGATTTGCCGCTACCGCTTTCACCATATATGATATGAATCCCCGGAAAAAATTTTAAAGTTGATTTATCCTGGAGTTCCGGGGAAAGTATTTTAAAAGAAAGGCCTTCAATCATGAATCAGGTTTCGCACTACCCTGGTAGATGATCCTAAATTACGATGTATTACATTCGTGGCTGCAAAACTTACCTTTAAAAAATCTTCTCGATTCATGAGGAGCTGTTTAATTCCCAAAAACAATTCAGCTCCAGTTGAGATTGTAAATCCGCCCCGGCTATTTATCAATTCATCAGCTTCATGCGAATTTTTAAATCTGGGTCCGAAAAATACAGGCAGGCGTGCAATTGCCGGTTCCATAACGTTATGTACGCCGGAAGAAAATCCACCGCCCACGTAAGCAATTTGGGCTTCCCAATAAAGAGTGGATAGTTTTCCTACTGAATCAACAATAATAACCCGGAATTTGTTTAACTTATCCCACTGCGCCGAGCCCAGCCGAGTAACTGAAAATCCAATTTCAGAAAAAACTGATTCTGCTGCTTTAACAACTCTTTCGGTTGGTTCGTGCGGTACCCAGAGAAGAGAAAGATCATGTACTTCTTTCAGTAAACTAATAATAGAATCCAAAATAACCTGATTGTCTTCGGAATGAACACTGCCTGCTATTAGTCTTTTTTGTCTCAAAAGCACTGATTCGGTACGTTCTTTTGTGAATTTATCCGCGCTGGTTTTAACTTGATCATAGCGGGGATTACCCAGAGTTCTTACAATTGGTCGGCCCGTGGGATATAAAAATCCCTGCAAAAAGGCATGATCTGCCTCTGTGATTGTATAAATTGCAGAAAAGCAGCCATATACGCTGCGGTAAAAACTGTTTACAATCGGCAGCAATTTAGAAGTTCCCTTGGAGAAGCGAGCGGCAAATAGGGTCGAATGAATCCCCATTTTTTTCGCTGTCCAGATAAGATTGGGCCAGACGTCATAAGCGGCCAAAATTAACTTTTTCGGTTTAACTATGGTAAATACTTTATTCAGCAGCCAGGGATAATCGAAAGGAAGGTATATTTTGCAATCCAGATTTTCATCAATTACATTATTGAATCCGGAAGGTGAAAAAAAACTTACCACCACAATACATTCCGGCTCAATTTCTTTTAATCCTTTCAGCACCGGTCTGATCTGCTCGAATTCGCCGAAAGATGCAGCATGGAACCAATATACATCCTGGCCGCTTTTTACAGTTTTAGAAAAAATTTTCAGCAATTTTACAGTTTTCAAGCGCCCCAGAGTACCTTGCCTGAGTTTGGTATGAAACAGTGAACCAGCCAGGGCAAATAAAGTCAATGAGGGTATAATTAATAAATTATAAAATACTTTCCAAAATAACATCAAGCTGCCTGTATTGTATTAATACCCTGTTTTACGTTTTCTGCTGAAATGCCGGTCATGCAATAGCGTTTTTGACGATAACATGGACGACTGCCGTTCTGGGAACAGGGGCGGCACCAGAGGTCCTTGACAAAAATTGCCTGCGATTTTTCGAGGAAAATACCGGCCCCGGTCTCTATTGAAGTTGGACCGAGAATAGTTAAAACCGGAACGCCCAAAGCTTCTCCGGCATGCAGAAAACCAGTATCGCTGCCTATAATAAACTCAGCCTGGGCCAGAATAGCCAGGGATTCTCTCAAATCAGTTTTTCCATGGAAATCAGCCAGAGCTGAATTGGCGGTATTTTTGATTTCATCACAAATATGATCATTTACTCCCCCCAATATAACTGCCTTAAATCCAAATTGACGCCGGCAGTAATTTACAATTTCTGCATATTTATCTCCGTACCACCTTTTTTGGAACCAGGCCGCTCCGGGAGTAATTACGAAATAATCTTCCCCGATTCCATTAGAGACCAGCATCTCCCGCGCCGATTCCTTTTCCTGAGGACTGACGTAAAGAGAAGTCGGGTGAATATTTTTTTTCTCAGAAAAAGATGAAAGTGGTTCGTGCAGCCAGGTTCTGACGTTAAAATCCCCGGAAAAACTGTTTTTGTGGAAATGAAATAGTTTTAAACGTTTATACCTTGGTTTTTTGACAGATAATACTTTCGTTTTTCTTATTCCGAAGCGAATGATTTTAGAACGCAGAGAATTATGTAAATCCAGGATAAGATTATAATCTAAGGTATCAAGATATTTACCGGTTTTGATTAATTCAAAACCAGAGGCATTTATATCCAGGGGCAATACCCGGCTCAGGCCGGGATGCCCTTCCAATAAGGGTGCAAATTTGGAAAGAGTCATAAAATCTATCCGAGCCCCAGGATAAAGCTCCCTTAAAGTCCCCACAGGAGATGTAGCCTGAATTATATCCCCGATCGAACTAAAACGAAGTACCAGAATAGCCTTGATTGAGGACATTTTAGTGATTTCTATGGATATTAAAACTTAAAAGATCAACCATAGACTGTTTGTAGACAGATTCCGGGTAGGGCGCTATGGCATCCAGGGCCTGGTTATTGAATTCGTCGATTTTCGCATAAGCGTAATCAAAACCTCCGGCTCCCGATATAATCTCCTTCACTTTACTGAGATTTCT
This sequence comes from Fidelibacterota bacterium, assembly GCA_036446075.1. GTDB lineage: Bacteria > Fidelibacterota > Marinisomatia > Marinisomatales > TCS55 > JAZFSI01. Next base: position 9,952 of record JAZFSI010000224.1, on the reverse strand, counting down.
GGCTGATTTTCTTTTTTTCTTAAGGATTCTTTTTATTTCTCTGGATTCCGGTCTGGAAAGGGTAGAATAAGCATGGATGAGAGGCAATGTAATCATATTTCTTTTTACGTCAGCTCCCATATCTTTACCGGTTTTGTTTTCATCTCCGAGAAGGTCAAACAAATCATCCTTAACTTGAAAGGCCATACCCAGTTTGGTACCAAAGGTCCGCATGGCAAGCCTGTCCTTTTTTGTGCCCGAAGTCGTAAGTGCTCCCAGTTCACAACTCGTTGCTACTAAAGAAGCAGTCTTTTGATATATCATATCAAAATAAACTTCTTCAGTCATACTTCTGGTAATGCTCTTTTCAATTTGTAAAATTTCACCTGCACTCAGCAGTTCAGCCGTGTGTGAAATAAGTTTTAAGGCTTCAAAATCCTTTATTCCCGTCATATTGATTAAAGCTTTACTGAGCAGAAAATCACCCATGAGTACGGCGACCTTATTTTTCCAAAGTTTATTTATAGAAAGAAATCCGTGTCTTTTGGTTGCTTCGTCTACTACATCGTCATGTACTAAAGTAGCAATATGCAGCAATTCTATCATGACTGCAGCCCGGAAGCTGTTTAAATTCGGACCGCCGCATATCCTTGAGGCTAAAATGGTCAACATGGGGCGGATATGTTTCCCCTTATGCCGCAATAAATATTTTCCGATTGTATTAACCAATCTCACTTCCGAGTGCAATGCAACGCGAAATTCTTTTTCGAATAATTTAATATCTTCAAAAATCGGAGCAGTAATAGTTTTTAATGTTTTAATATTCTTCATAGTCTGAATTTAAGAAAAATGTAAACTTGCAGGCTGTAATTACCAGTACCGGAAAAAAATATAACCGGATTTGCCCATTTAACTATTTCACAAATCATTTTTTCATCCTTTTTCTGGCCACCATCCAACTTACTCCGATACTAATTTCGTAAAGAAAAAGTAACGGTATGGACATAATTACTAAACTTATGGGATCGGGCGGAGTAATAAAAGCACTCAATACCAAAATTACTATAATGGCATGACGACGATAATGGCGCATAAAGGGGGGCGTTAATAACCCTGTTAAAGATAGTAAAAATACAATAATCGGAAGCTCAAAAATAATCCCGCTGCCCAGCATTAGCCAGGTTATAAAATTAAAATAATAATTAATAGAATAATTATTTTGAACATCACTGATACCAATCGAAGTGAAAAATGCCAGAGAGAAGGGAATTATCACAAAATATGCAAAAGCCAGGCCTATTAAAAATGATAAATATGAGAACAATATAAAAGGTAATGCTATTTTTTTTTCGCTAACATGCAAGCCGGGAACAACAAATTTCCAAATCTGAAAAGTTAAAACGGGAATCGCCAGCACAATCCCGCCCACCAGCGCCATCCCCCACTTTATCATGAACATCCCCTGAACCTTTAAGACCTGTAATTCCATGGGAGCTGCCAGATTTTTAGTTGGCCGGATTAATATATTTATTATTTCATCAATATATATAAACGCCAGTACGGCTCCAAAAATTATGGCAATTAATGATTTAAATATCCGCCAGCGTAATTCTTCCAAATGCGAAAGAAAACTCATTTTTTTCTTTGATTCTTCTTCCAAAATCAGTAGTCCTTCAGTAAAAGCCGAGCTATTTCAAAAGGAGATTTTCGACTGGATTTTAAAGCTTCAATTGAATTGTCTAAATCGGAGAGACGCTGGTCCGACCAGAATTTTTTTAGCAAATTGAATTGTACAGATTCTTTAATCCGATGCCGGTAGCGTTTAAGTCTTTTTTCTTCCATGATTCCATTTTTAAACATTAGGTCAACCAGATTCAGTATTCTTTCTAATAATTCCCTGATACCCTTATCCTGGACGGCAATTGTATTGATTACAGGCGGCTCAGCGCTGTTAATTTTATTATGGAAATGTAAAATATTTTTCAGAATAGTGCTTATTTTTTCTGCCCCGTCCCGATCGGATTTGTTGATCACAAATAAATCAGCAATTTCAATTAATCCTGCTTTCATAAGTTGAATTTCATCACCTGATTCCGGAACCAGAACAACTATGGTTAAATCTGCAACATCTGCAATTTCGTGTTCTCCCTGCCCCACTCCCACTGTTTCAAAAATAATTATATCTTTCCCGCTGGCGGCCAGGACATCTCCAATTTCCTGCACTTTACGTGCTAATCCGCCCACTTCTCCCTGGGAACTCAGACTGCGTATAAAAACATTATCCCGGGAATAAAAGCGTCCCATCCTGATCCGGTCTCCAAGCAGAGCGCCTCCGGTAAAAGGGCTGGTAGGGTCAACGGCAATAACACCTATACTTTTGCCAATGGTGATAAAATGAGATATTAATTGATCGATCAGGGTGCTTTTCCCAGCTCCGGGCGGACCGGTAATGCCGATTCTTAAAGCAGAATTTGATAATTTATAAATCTGATTATAAAATCCAGCATCCATATCCCGGTCATTATATATGGCACTTATGACCCGCGCCATGGTCTTGTGATCGTTTTGTCGGATTCGATCGATAATTTCAGGAGTCATTATTTATAAGAGAAAAAAATTTATTTACGAAAAGTGAAGGCGAAAAGCATTAAAATTGAATATCTTCAAACTCCTTCCTTCTTTTTTTAATAAATCTTTTGATTCAAATAATTTTAAAGTTCTCGATACAGTTTCCCTGGATGTACCGGCCATATTTGCGATATCCTGCTGATAGGGAAGATTGTTGATAGTAACATCCCCAAATTTTATTTTTCCCAATTCTTCGCTTAGGCGCACTAAAGTAATACCAATTTTTTGTTCGGAATCACTAAGTGAAAGGCTTTCTATCTGCTGGTCGCTTTTTCTTAATCTGGCCGCGAGTTCCTCCAGCAGGGATATGGCAATTTTAGGATATTTTTCGAGACATTCTAAAAAATCATTGCGTGAAAGAGTTAACACTTCCGCATCTTCAATGGGCACAATATTAGCTGATCGCCCTTCTCCATCCAGCAGAGACATTTCCCCAAAAAACTCGCCCTCTCCCAACATGGCCAGAATAACTTCCCGGCCGTCCTCGCTCAAGCGAGTGACCTTGACGCTGCCCTTGGTAATCACAAAAAAGGCCCGGCCCCGGCTCTCTTCAATAAAAATTAATTGCCCTTTACGAAATGATTTTGGCACCATTTTATCTGAAATTTTTATTAATGAACTGGAATCCAGCTCAGAAAAAATGGGAACTGATCTTAAAAGTTCCAGCTTAAGCATGAGTTGAAAATACGATTATTGAATTGGAGAAAAAATGATTATTCCAATTAATTAGGAAATTCAGGAAATTTTCCACTTGTCACCCGTCACCGAAAAAATCTTTAATTTTTTCTACCTTGATTTATTATTGCAAAATGTTCCGAGGGTTTTTAACTTGCCGCCCCAATTTTACCCCTCAATCGTTAGTCAAGGATACATTTAATGGATAGACACCAACAGCAGATTAAACGCGAAAGACAAGATGCAAAACGTCATATTATAAACAAGTCCCGTTTTGCCGATCTGCGAACCGCAGTCAAAAATGTTCTTAACAGCACAGACGCGAAAGAGGCTCAGGTTCTATATAAACATGCAGTTAAAACCATTGATAAAATGACCAGCAGCAATTTACTGCACCGCAATACCGGAGCACGCCGGAAAGCACGGATTTCGCGTCATCTAAACAGCCTATCAGATTAGATGACCCCTCTGAATTAATTACCTTAAGAATGGTAAATTAATTCAATCCTCTAAAATTTGATAATTGGGAGCTTCTTTTAAGATTCGAACTTCATGGGGATGGCTCTCTTTATTTCCCGCCGCAGTAATCTGAATAAATTCTGCTTTTTCATGAAATAATTTCAAATTTTCTGCTCCGCAATACCCCATGGCCGATCGTAATCCCCCCATCAATTGATGAATTGAATTACGAACTGATCCACGATAAGGAACCATGCCCTCAATCCCTTCAGGAACTAATTTACTAGGTTCTGCCCCCTCTTGAAAATAACGGTCGCCGCTGCCCTGCTGCATGGCGCCCAATGAACCCATGCCCCGGTAAGCTTTGTATTGGCGACCTTCAAATAAAATAGATTCCCCGGGACTCTCGTCCATACCGGCCAGAACACTACCCAGCATAACAACCTGTGCTCCGGCTGCCAGAGATTTTGCAATATCGCCACTATAACGAATTCCTCCGTCGGCAACTACAGGCATATCACTTTTGGCCGCTTCATCCACGCAATCCATGATGGCGGTCAGTTGGGGAACCCCAACTCCCGCCACTATGCGGGTTGTACAACTGGCCCCCGCACCAATTCCTACTTTAACACCGTCAACACCCGCATCAATCAAGGCTCTGGTTCCCAAAGCGGTGGCCACATTACCTGCCAGTAACTGTACATCTCCAATACTTAATTTAATTTTTTCAATGGATTGCCGCACGCCTTTCGAATGGCCGTGAGCAGTATCAATTACAATTATATCCACCTCAGCGGCAGCTAAGGCCTTAACCCGCTCCAGTGTATCGGAACTTACTCCGACGGCAGCCCCCACACGCAGCCGCCCGCGCTTATCTTTGCAGGCTTGGGGAAAATCTTCTTTCTTCTGGATATCCTTAACGGTAATCAATCCTTTCAAACTGCCCTGCTGATCAACAACCAGTAATTTCTCAATTCTATGCTCCTGTAAAACTATCTTTGCTGCTTCCAGAGTAGTTCCTTCAGGAACAGTAATTAAATTTTCAGATGTCATGCACTCTGTAACAGGTAAATCTCCATTGGTTTCAAATCTTATATCCCGATTTGTGAGAATCCCCAATAGTTTTTTATTTTCTATAACCGGTAATCCGCTGATGTGATAATGGGACATCACTCTTTTTGCCTCTCTAATTGTTTTATCTGCGCTCAAAGTTATAGGATCAGCGATCATTCCGCTTTCACTGCGTTTCACTCGATCAATCATTGCAACCTGTTTTGAAATTGCTAAATTTTTATGGATTATACCAATACCGCCTTCCCGGGCCAGGGCAATCGCCATATCACTTTCTGTAACTGTATCCATGGCTGCTGATAGTATCGGTAAATTAAGCTGAATATTTTTTGTTAAGTTTGTAATTAACTTTACATTACGGGGCAGCACCTTTGATTCCAGAGGCAGTAATAATACATCATCAAATGTTAAGGCTTGTTTAAATGGAGGACGGTTTTTCAAAATTCTACTCCCAATTAATAATTTTTTTAACGCTGTTAACTATTTTTCCGGAATAAATCAAATCAAATATGATTTTTAAGTCACGGGAATATTCATGATCTCCCCTGGAAAAATTAAGATGCCTTTTAATCAGATTTATAACCGGACGAATTCCAATTCCCGGCTTTAAAGTTTTGTGAAACCTTAGATTAACGCTGGTCCCGACTAAAAGTTCTACTGCCAGAATTGTGATTACATTTTTAGCGACTTTATGACATTTTCGTCCGGCCCAGGGAGCCATACTTACGAAATCTTCCTGGCCTGCAGAGGAGGAGATAGAATCTACACTGGCCGGATGAGTCAATGTTTTGTTTTCCGAAGCCAGTGCAGTTGCTGTGACGTGAACCATCATTAATCCCGATTCCAGGCCCGGATTCAAAGCAGCAAAAGGAGGAATATCAGGCTCTATACCTTTCATGAAATAATGAATTCTGCGCTCAGAAATTGCTCCAATTTCTGCCATTGAAATTGCTAAGCAGTCCATGGCCTGGGCGATTGGTTCCCCATGAAAATGGCCCGAATTAACAATTTCGCCATTTTTAAGGATCAAAGGATTATCACTAATAGAATTAATTTCGTTATTTATTATTTTTTCTACGGCAGAAAAAATATCCCGTCCCGTACCGTGAACATGAGGAATACAGCGGATACTGTATGGATCCTGAATTCTTTCACAATCATGATGGGATGAAACGATCTTGCTGTCATCCAGCAAATTCCAGACATTTTCAGCAGTCTGCTGTTGACCGGGATGCAGTTTAAGGGCATGTATGTCGGACCTGAAAACAGCTCTTGAAGACAGGCTGGCTTCAGTCGAAAGAGCTCCGGAGATATCTGCTGTATTAAGAATATTTTTGGATTCAGCCAGGGCACGAATCGCCAAAGCAGAAGATACCTGGGTACCGTTAACTAAACTCAATCCTTCTTTTTCTTCCAGTTCCAGTGGTTTCAGGCCAGCTTCTTTCAGGGCCAGCATGGAAGGCATTTCTCGATTTTGATAATGCACCAGGCCCTCCCCGATTAAGGCCAGCCCTAAATGAGCCAAAGGAGCCAGATCTCCACTGGCGCCTACAGATCCTTTACGCGGCATTAAAGGTAAAATATCATGTTTTAATAAATCCAGCATTAGTTGGACGAGTTCGGGACGGACGCCGCTATAACCCTTGATAAAAGTCAATATTTTTAAAACCATAACTACGCGGGTAATACCCAAGGAGAGGGGCCGGCCGACACCGGCTGCATGAGAACGAACTAAATTCAACTGCAGCAATCGCCGGTCATTTTTACTAATGGATATCTGGCTTAATTTTCCGAATCCGGTAGTGACTCCGTATATTTTTCGATCACCGGCGAGGATTTTTATAAATCTGCGGTGAGATAATTTCAGCGTTTTTCTGGAATCCGGGGTTAATCTCACAACCATAGGTTCCTTAAGGAGGGGAGCCAGGTTCTCCCAAGTCAACAATTCTCCAGAAATCAATAATTTTTTCATAGGGAAATTTAGCAGTTACGAGTGGGAAAAAGAAGTCAGAAGCCAGAAATCAGAGGAAAAAATAGAGTGACATGGTGAAATTCTTATAAGAATTTCCCTGTCACGTGTTACGGGTGACGAGTGAAAAAAGTATCGGTGAAAAAAGTTTTTAGCAGTCACCCGTTAGTAAATCTTCGATTTTTCAGTCCATTAATTCATCCGAATTGCTGAAAACGGTCATATTAACCGGAATTGATTGGGAAAATATTTCGCCATATCTCTTATTTACTACACGGTCATCCATCACAATTATTATTCCGTCATCATAGGAAGTCCGGATTAATCTGCCAAAACCCTGCCGGAAGCGAATCACTGCCTCGGGAACGGAAAAATTAATAAATTTATTTCCTCCCTGTTCCTCCAGCATTTGTCCGTAAGCTTTAACAACCGGTTCAGTCGGTACGCTGAAGGGGATTTTTATAATGATCAGTATTTCCAATAAATCTCCTGGGAAATCAACCCCTTCCCAAAAAGCATTAGTTCCCAATAAAATACCGTTCTTATTCTGAGTCATACCCCGTAAAATTCCCTGGCGTGAGATGCCCCTGGTCTGGGCAAATATGGGCAATCTTGCCCCATCTTCATATTGCCTTAATGCATTCAAAGTCCCACTTAAAGCATCTCTTGAAGTAAAGAGGGCCATAATCCTTTTATTAAAATGTTTATGACAGGAATATATTATTTCAGCAATAGTAACCGGATTCTGTCCGTCGGTTTTAGAATATTGAAAATATCTAACCTGATCCTGATAATGAAAGGGGCTATCAAAAACAATTGTTTTTTTCCGGTCAAAACGGGGATGATCCAATCCTGTACGCCTTAAAAAATATTGGAAAGATTCATCTGTTCTTAAAGTTGCACTGGTAATAATACAATTGTTCACTTTTTCAAATAAACCTTTACCCAGATCCGGTGCCAGATCAATGGGAGAACCTTGTACTTTAAGAATAAAATCTTTTTTTCCACGCGGCAGATCCCGATATATGCCGTCGAACCAGTATACAAAATTTGTATTTTGTTTTTCAGTAAGCCTTAAGATCAATTCCAGCATTTCCTGAATAAGCACCTGACCCGATTCCATACTTTGATGGAGTTCCAGATAATCTTCGCGCCCGGGATCTAAATCCAGCAATTTTTCATTTAGGCTGCGCAGAGCTCTTAATATTTCACTCAGGGCCAGGTTCAGGGCCTCTAATTCAGTTTGGACTACACCAAAAGTTTCGATGAGATTATCAATAATGCGTTTTTTTGAATACTTGGCCTGGGAATCAAAAGAATCTGCATAATTGAAAGCTAACTCTGTAAAAAAATTATCTATGGCCGTACGCCCAAGTTTAACTTTAGCAGATAATGTATCCCGCTTCCCCAGAATCCGGGGAACCAATGTACCTAAAGATTTTAATATATTGCTCCAGCGGCTGGAGCTGGGTTTATCCGGATCCACCCTATCTAAGGAAACAAGTAATGCCCTTCTGTCCAAAGTGATGGTCAATTGATTATATGCTGCCGCCATGAGATTATGTCCCTCATCAATGACTAAAGAATTATAAGGCGGCAGAAATCCCGAAGTTTCAGCATCTTCTTCCCGGAGAACGCTTAATTCAGACAGCAAAAGCGCATGATTTACAATCAATAGATGCGCTTTATACATATTTTTACGCAGGACCCCAAAAAAACAGCCTTTATAATGATTGCATAAATTAGTCGTACAAAACCCCTGCTCACATTGAACCAGGGATTTGAGGCGAAATATCTTATGTCCCATAAAACCCGGGCATTCATCCATATCCCCTGTTTCGGTCCATTCCAGCCATACCAGAAGCGTTAACAGTGTCGTAACCTCATCACCGCCCAGCAGTTTTTCAGCACTTTTAATCAGCCAGTTTAAACGGGTCTTGCAAATATAATTATTGCGGCCTTTAAGCACAACAGCCGTTAAATCCCAAAGCCGTCATTTATCAAAACAAGAAGCCCTGAGAGTGCCACCAAACAACACAACCGCATCTTCATACATGTACTCAAAATACCGCCGCATTTCCCATGTCTGTTCATTTATTCGTTTCACGCTCCACCATCAATGTGAGTCCGTTTATCTTCCTGACCCGAACTGCCTCGCCCTCTTCTATGGGATGACCCGGCTCAATCATCTCAACCCGCCAAAGCTCTCTGCCCACAAGGGCATAGCCCGATGGCGCCAGTCTCTCCTGTGCGATTCCGCGGGCACCTATCATGGAGTAGGGGTCCCCTGGGCGGGGCTTATCGTAGGCTCGCCACACAAAAGGAAATAGAACGATATCTTTCACAACCCAAATGGTGATGGCGACCACTCCAATCCAGGCCGGTAGCTCCAGCCAGCGTTTTGCAAGAATCACTGCCAGGACCACCACGGCAATTCCGGGTATCTGGATGAGCGCATATTTCATAAGGGCCCTAGACGTCCAGGTGCCCCATTTTCTTTTCCCTATCACATTTTTTCCCTTGTCCCCTGCGTGTTTATGAAATGCCGGTCTTTCACCGGCCTTTTGCTCACATCATCCATAAAAGGGTGCTAGGAATCATCTCATATTTGAAAGGAAGTGAAATCAATGTAGTCCGGGTAGGAAGTGGTCCTTGGGTCATCCCCTCACGACAGAATGGACCGTACAGACCAGGCAAGGCGCTTCTCAATCAATTTTTCAATATTTCCCGTCCAGCCACAACCCTCATGATCTGGTTGGTTCCCGTATAAATTTGGATGAGTTTTGCGTCCCGCATCATCCTCTCCACGGGAAAGTCCTTCATATACCCATATCCTCCCAGGACTTGTACGGCATCCGTGGTGACTTTCATGGCTGTATCTGACGCGAAAAACTTGGCCATGGAACAGAATCGCGAAATCTGGTGCTTTCTCTTTTTGTCCAGATGTCTGGCAGCCTGATAGGTCAGCAGGCGTGCAGCCTCTGTGGCCGCCACCATGTCAGTGATCATGAATTGAATAGCCTGAAATTCAGAAATAGACCGCCCGAATTGAACCCTTTGTTTGGCATATTCAATGGCCTCGTCAATGGCCCCTTGGGCCAATCCAACGGCCTGGGAAGCGGAAAACATGCGACTGGTGTCCAAGGCAGCCATCATGTTGTAAAACCCCTT
>JAZFSI010000223.1:0-3491 GCA_036446075.1 Fidelibacterota bacterium | reverse complement strand
GATATTTATTCCGACTCAACTAATACAATTGATTCTTTGTATGCCAGAACATTTTCAAATATTTTAAGGTTCGACTTTCAGAGCGACCCGGACAGGAAATTTGCATTTGGCGGAGGTGTAGCTGCTGCAATTGAAATAGATAAATATAGTAACCTGTTGCCAGGAGATACTATTTACCACGAGGATGATTATTCGAATAAAAGCCTGACAGGGTACATTGTCAATGATCTGGGGGAAAAGTTTAATTGGAAAGTTAAAGCCCGAAATTACTATTCAGGATACAAAGCAGGAGATTTTTTGCTTGCCGGATCAATTAATAAATCATTCTCAGCGAAAAAAGGATTATCCACACTTGTTCTTTCCGGTAAGTTCGAAAGCAGAAGACCTGCCTACTGGCTGAATTTTTATCATTCAAATAACTTTGTTTGGGAAAATGATTTTGATAATGTTATTGAAACAAAAATATCAGCAAGATACTTACATCCGGAAAGATTTCTTGACGCTTCATTTAATTATGTACTTATCGATGATTATCCCTATTTTGACACATCGGCCTGTCCTGCACAAATAAACGAGTTAGCTTCAATACTCTCATTATATCTTAGCAAAGAATTCCATCTGGGGAAATTTCATTTCCTGAATAAAGTGCTTTTTCAGCAAACTGATCACCAGGAACAAATACCTTTACCGCTTATCAGCGTCTACAACTCAACCTATTTTGAGCATGATTTCTTTTTCAAATTAACCCAGGGACACCTGCTTATTCAATTAGGATTTGATGTTTACTACAATACCCCTTACAATGTTATGGCTTATATGCCATCAACCGGACAATTCTATATCCAGGACCAAAAGGAATTAGGTAATTATCCATATTTTGATGTCTTTCTGAATGTTAAATTGAAACGTACACGCTTCTTTTTTATGTTTGATCATGTGAACTCCGGTTTTACCGGGAATAATTATTTCTCCGTGCTCCATTATCCTTTAAACCAGCGGACTTTTAAGTTTGGACTTTCCTGGACTTTTTATGATTAGAAAACATAGCTTAACAAATCCTTTCCCTTTATCGACTTGAAATATTTTTTGTATATTGCTTTTGATGCTTTTTATAGGAGTAAAAAAACATCTATGAATCGATTCATTTATTTCTTTCTGATATCTATATTATTTCTCGCTTCTTGTGGGATCAAGAGATCCGATAAACTAGATGAGAAAGGACCCTATGTTGCAGATATTGATGCTATCAGGGAAAAAGGGAAGATTGTAGCTGTTGTCGATTATAATTCTACAAATTATTTTATTTATCGTGGAGAACCCATGGGATACCAGTTTGATATGCTAAAAGAATTTGCTGCTCACATGGGCATTGATCTGGATATACTCGTGGAGAACGATCTTAAAAAATCATTTGAATTATTAAACTCCGGAAGTTGTGATCTGATTGCCCTTAACCTTACAGTTACGCAAAAAAGGAAGCAGTTAGTGAATTTTTCATTTCCAATTTCTCAAACCAGACAGGTACTGGTACAAAGGAAACCTGAAGATTGGCGAAAAATTCCATTGCATGAATTTGAAAAGCGGATGATCAGAAATCAGCTTGACCTTGCCGGAAAAACAATATATGTTCAGAGAAACAGCTCATTTTCCCAAAGGTTATATAACCTGGCAGAAGAAATTGGTGACACAATATATATAATTGAAGTAAAAGAAGAGGCTGAACAATTGGTAAAACTGGTTGCACAGGGGGAGATTGATTATACAGTATGTGATGAAAATGTAGCCAGGGTAAACCGGACATACTATCCGATGCTTGATATTGAAACAGCTGTCAGTTTCCCTCAGAATCTGGCATGGGCTGTCAGAAAGGAGGGATCGGATCGTTTACTTGCAAACCTGAACCAGTGGTTAAAAAATTACAGGTACACTGCTGGCTTTAATATGATGTATAATAAGTATTTTGAAAATCAAAAATCAAAACAAATAATTGAAAGTGATTTTTATGTAATAAATAGTGGCAAGGTATCTCCATGGGATGAATATTTGAGAGAATTCAGTGACACGCTTGGCTGGGATTGGCTACTTCTTGCATCAATGATCTATCAGGAATCACGCTTTGTCCCTGATGCTCATTCATGGGCTGGTGCATTTGGATTGATGCAGCTTATGCCTAATACTGCTAAACAATATGGCATAAATCGAAATTCTACACCATTAGAGAATATTGAGGCAGGTGTAAAATTTATTCAATGGCTTGGCGAGGTTTTTGAAGATAAAGTAAATGATGAGGATGAAAAAACGAAATTTATTCTGGGTGCATATAATGTAGGTTTGGGTCATATTCTTGATGCAAGACGGCTGGCACAGAAATTTAATCAGGATCCTGATAACTGGGATATTATTGCTGAAAAGCTCATTTTGAAATCAAACCCTGAATTTTACCATGATCCGGTGGTTAGATATGGTTATTGCCGTGGTGAAGAGCCGGTAAATTATGTAAGAGAAATACTTGACAGGTATGAGCATTACAAAAATATCATTAATAACGATCCGGTAATATCTGAGAGGTAATTTCCAGAAATTCACATAAAATCATTGCTGTAGCTCCCCATATTGTCTCACCTTTATAATTATAGCAAGGCACTTCTTTTTTACTTTCAGTGTTTTGCCGGCTTTTTTCAATAATTTCCGGTTTCGTTATTTCAGTAAAGGGTGCTTTCAAAATATATTTAACCTCCGATTTGTCCATTTTGAATTGAGGATAATGAAGAAGGTAACCAACAAACGGATGAACCCAAAAATTGCTTACAGGGATGTATAATGGTGTAAGCTTACCGATATATTTTATTTGATCAACTTTTACACCGGTTTCTTCATTTGTTTCACGTATAGCAGTATTCCACAAATCCGGATCTTTTTTTTCATTTTTGCCCCCCGGGAAACTAATCTGACCGCTATGCACACCCGGGTAATCCTGCCTTCGGATAAAACAAATGGTGGGTATTTCATTTTCCGGGAAAATCAGGATCAATACAGCACTTGTTTGCTGTTCACCGCTGATATGTGCCATGGCTACCCTTTCAATTCGATCATGAGGTGCCATCTTGTATTGTGCACTAATTCCAGGGAGTGGTTTTCTTAACTCCTTTTCAACCGAGGAAATGAATTTTTCGTATGATTCCACATGGCACATTGGTAAGATGATATAGTATTATTTGGATGATTAATTATACAGGGTTTTTGTACCTGTTGACTTTACTTTCGGAATTTCTTTACAAAGCTTTCAACTTCCGGCACTCCACCCTGGTAAACGAGATAACCGTTATAGGGTTCACGTTCGGTTATTTCGTCGTTTATTGGTGATAGCATAATCTTTTTTACTTCAACCGGGTCTTCAGTTTGACCCAAAGCCCAACCCAACTTAATAAATGCCACTTCTGGAAGCATATTCCCAGATGGGATTACACCTTTAGCCATCATATCACGTCCGG
>JAZFSI010000222.1:0-7115 GCA_036446075.1 Fidelibacterota bacterium | reverse complement strand
ATCGCTAAATTTTCAGTAGGGTGTAAAAATCATGGCATGAGGAGGTCTTGGCATTTAGACACAATGCGTTTTGAAAATTTTAACCTAAGCTTATTATTTTATGAATTTCTTGTTTTTAAATAAAATTACTTCAACTTTATGCTCACAAACCTCTACGCAGCGGCAGTCTAAAGCATAAAATAAATTTCTTCCCATTCATATGACTTTATATTTAGTATTACCGGCATTACATTATAATAAAAGGGAGGATTACATTAATCTAATCTGTAATTATAAATCATTATTTCCGAGTGGAATCAGATCACTTTTATTTATCTGTATTTTGTTAATTTTTTCAGGCTGCGAGGATAAGATTTCGGATCCATCAGTTAGTAAAGAAGTCAGCGGTCAATATTTTAAACTGACTCTGACCATATCCAAGGAGAACGTCCGTCGGAATGAAAGTATACTTATCGAAACCAAATTGGAACGAATTTCTCTTTCGGATTCTCTGGATAACAGCATTAACAAAATGATAATTGATGCAGTCGGCGGAACAATTAATGGTCATAGTTTTTCCATTGCAAGTAATATCACAGTAGTAATTGGAGATAATATCGGGGATTTTTTTAATACATTAAGTTCATTTATCCCGAGCATTACGTATATGCCTGCGGGCAGCATTTCAGCTGCCTTTAATAATTTGCAGGTAACCATCCCTGTTCAGGTTCTGGATCCCTGATGCGTTATTTTATATTTATAAATATTTTTGCTATTGTGCTTACAGCCCAGCAGCAGGCTCCCCTTCCTCAGAGAATAACTCCCATACCTGTCCCAATTATAAAACCGTCCGGAAAGGGATCACTGACCTTGCGGGACTTAGACTTCACTGTCCTTAAACTCAGTTATATACAGACAGATCGAGCCCTCGGTATATTAAAATCTTTGGGTTACAGCGTAATCGAATTTGGTGGGAAAAAGGGAGAAACGGCCTCTGAAAAAATATTTACACCTCAAAATACCAATAACAATTTAAGGAATTTAGATCTGCCCGGTGTTTTACCCGTAATTATTAAACTGCCCGATACAGAAAATATATCAATGGTGGAAAAGGCAAAAGCAATCAAACCCAGCAAACAAACTATTTTAGGAGTTGATTTGGGCGGTGTTATTCTAGAGAATACAACCAGCGGAGAACCGCTTCAGCGACTGCTGATTGGTTATAAGCCGGGAGATTTTTCGGGAGTTGCCCGTTTATTGGATCTATTCCATAACAAGATAGATGTGCCCGCGGCTCAGATAGTTATTGAAGCATTGGTTCTGGAACTTAATTCCGACCAGCTTGATGAGCTGGGCATCGATTTTTCTACTTCCGGAAGCGGCTACTTAACCAATTTCAGACCCACGGATGAAACCTCGGGATCAATTTCTCCCTTTACGGTTACACTTGATCAAACGTTATTGGGACGAACATCAAATTTCAGGGCAAATATTGCTGCCCTTGTAAGTTCCAAAACCGCTGAAGTATTATCTAAACCATCAATTTTAGTGCTGGATGGAAGACAAGCGCGGATCCAGATCGGCCAGCAGATTCCCATTGTAAAAACAACAGAATATGATACACGGCAGACAAGATCCGTAGATTATATTCCGATCGGAATAGTATTAAACTTAAGACCGAGAATAAGTGAAGACGGAACCATGGTAACGATTCAGGTAGAGACCATAATCAGTGAAACAGAGCAGAGGATTGGTGCAGTTGGAGCCGTCGGCGGCTCCGGTGTGGAAGAAGCGCCGGTGATTAATAACCGTAAAGTTCAATCAATCGTACGGGTGGCCAATAATACACCTTTTATTATCGGCGGTTTGATCAACGTTAAAAAAACAATCAGCGACGGCGGTATCCCGATTCTTAAGGATTTACCTCTAATTGGGCGATTATTTTCAATTTCCTCTGAACAAGAAATTAAAAAAGAGGTTATTGTGGTCATAACTCCCCATGTTATTATTGAAGGAGAGGATAATTTCAGCCGGGTTATTCCCCAGGATTCAGAATTATTTAATTCTTTCGGGAACCGATCCTTTCCCAACAGTTACCGGGTCCAGCACACGGATGTTTTTGACCTGCGTTTTATATATGAGAGCCCCATTTTCAAAAGTATTTTAGATACAGTAATTATAAGGGCGAAAAATGATAAAGAATTAATAGTATCCGAACCCTATAAAGGGCTGATTGAGGGGCGCATTCCCGGTGAAGGCATTCTCGTTAGGCGCATGCTGTATGATATTATTGAAAAACTCGATTATTTTAATTATATAGATCCCTATAGAGTTTTATTTTTCCACGAATCAACAGAGGATCCGGCTGGTTTTCGAATAGCCCCCCTGGCACAAGAAATACTTAAACGTAACGGTAACGTTTTACAATTGAGTTTTTCATTGCAGGGCAAGGCCACGAAAAAAAATCCATTCGTGCGGCCCACAGCGGCTTTGACATTCTTCCCTATGGCAGGATCTTATAAAAATGTACTCAAAGAAAAGAACCGGCGAGGTCTGGTAAAAAATGATGACATTTTTACAATTCTGATTTCCAGGGACAAGGATGAGCGGCGCCTGTATGAAGTACTGGTCATGAAAAAAGTATTGGAAATGAACCCTGATTTAAAATTGACCCTGGATTACTTTAAACCGGGAATAGAAATTTTATTTCCTTCTCCCGCCGTTTTGATGAAAAATAACCATATCGTAGATTTGGACGCAGCCCGCTATTTTTATGAGGTAAATGATTATTATGGTTCTTTCGAGGAGGAGTTTAATCGTCAAACAGCGGAATTAAGCAAATTAATCCAGGATTAATCTGAAAAATTACTGATTAATCATGTGATGAAGATCAAGGAAATTTTATTATTATTGTATTTATATTTAGAGAACCTGATAGTAGGTTGCCTTGCGGATTTCAAGCCAGCATTTAAATTTTAATTGAGAATAAGGAGGAGAGAATGAAGCTAATTAATATATTAATGGTTAGTCTTTTTGCCTTGGGAATGGTAATTGCTCAAGAGGGCGACCCCATGGCTGGCGGCGATCCGGTCAACTGTGAAGATTGGGTAAACAGCCCCGGAGCCTATGATGTAACTGGGGATGGAAAAATAGACTTGGAAGACTGTGAGGTTGTACACGGCCTGCAGGGGGATCACATGACCGGGGGAGAGCCTCCTAACTGTGAAGAATGGCTCAACAGTCCGGAAGCCCATGATATGAATGGCGATGGTGTTGTAGATATGGCAGACTGCGAAGCCATGAAAGGACCGCCGCCGTTCGGGGAAATGGACGCTAACGGAGACGGAGTTATTGACCGGGAGGAAGCCAGAGTATTTTTTGGTGATGACCCCAATTTTGATGCTGATTTTGACCGTGTTGATTCTGACGGAGACGGAGGAATTAACTGGACAGAGTATGACAATGAAGTGAATAAGGAAATGGCCGGCGGCGGAGAACCGATGGGATTATACTGTCCCGGCTGCGACATTCATTTTGCAACACAGGAAGAGATGGATGGTCATATGCAAGAAATGCATTCTGATATGGGCGGTCCCTTCAACTGTGAAGAATGGCTTAACAGCCCGGAAGCCCATGATATGAATGGCGATGGTGTGGTGGATATGGCAGACTGCGAAGCCATGAAAGGACCGCCGCCGTTCGGTGAAATGGACGCCAACGGAGACGGAGTTATTGACCGGGAGGAATCCAGAGTATTTTTTGGTGAAGATCCCAATTTTGATGCTGAATTTGACCGTGTTGATTCTAACGGAGACGGAGGAGTTAACTGGACAGAGTATGATAATGAAATGCAGAGGCATAAAGCAGGCGGTGGAGAACCAATGGATTTCTTCTGTCCCGGATGCGACATTCATTTTGGTTCACAGGAAGAGATGGACGGTCATATGCAGGAAATGCATTCTGATATGGGTGGTCCTGCTCCTGCAGGTGATATGGATACGGGCGGTACTATGGCCCCGGAAGAACATTACGAATACGGAGTTCATACAGTTAATAACTGTGTTGCCCAGGCTGAAGGCAAGCCCAGTTACTGGGTTGACGGAGATGAATTCGCCGCTTGGGATAATCCCCAATGCGAAGAAGTATTAACTAACATTGGCTGGCATCCGCCGGAAGGAAACTAATCCCTGACGGGTAATTCAGTTTTCTAATTCGTTAGAATAAAGTATTATGGATAATAAAGGCGATGGATTTTTCATCGCCTTTATTTATTATTAACAAAAGATATGAAAGAGAAAAATGTTTAAAAGTGACTTATTATCCGGGAAAACGATTATTGTGACTGGAGGCGGAACGGGACTGGGAAAATCTATGGCTCACCGATTTGCCGAGCTGGGTGCCGGCCTCATGTTAACCAGCAGAAAACAGGATATCCTTGAAAAAACGGCCCTGGAAATGAAAAAAGCTACGGGAGCTGAGGTGGAGATCATAGTCTGTGACGTGCGTCTGCCTGAGCAAGTTGAGAATATGGTGGCCGAAACTAAAAACCATTTCGGCAAAATAGATATTTTAGTGAATAATGCTGCCGGAAATTTTATTTGTCCCACAGAAAATTTATCCCCGGGTAGTTTTAAAAATGTTGTAGACATTGTATTGAACGGAACTTTTAATTGTACTTTAGCGGCTGGAAAACAAATGATAGAAAACGGGAAAGGAACCATTTTAAATATAGTTACAACATACGCCTGGACCGGCTCCGGTTATGTAGTACCCAGCGCCGCGGCCAAAGCAGGGGTTCTGGCCCTTACCCGTTCTCTGGCCGTGGAGTGGGCCAAATACGGACTCAGATCTGTGGCCATAGCTCCAGGTCCATTTCCCACAGAAGGCGCCTGGAAAAGATTGATTCCGCCGGGTCTGGGTATAGAAAAAAAAATGAAGGGAAGAATTCCTCTTAGACGTTTTGGTGAACACGAAGAACTGGCTAATCTGGCCGCATATTTGGTCAGTGATTATGCAGCCTATATAAATGGTGAAGTAGTTACTATTGACGGAGGGGAGTGGCTGCAGGGTGCCGGGGAAATGAATACTTTGGAAAAAATTCCCAAATTAGCCTGGAAGGCCATGGATATTTTACGGAAAAGAAGGGGAAAGAAGTCTCTGTAGGGTCACTTCGTTCCCTACAGGGCAGGCAGTTGGCTGAAGTTAGAGGGAAGGAAAAAATCAGAGATTTTCATAGAAGTGACAAGTTACGAGCGGGAAAAATAGAAATCAGAAGAAGATGTAATTAGTTGATAGTT
Organism: Fidelibacterota bacterium; assembly: GCA_036446075.1. GTDB lineage: Bacteria > Fidelibacterota > Marinisomatia > Marinisomatales > TCS55 > JAZFSI01. The sequence continues at coordinate 1,839 of JAZFSI010000222.1, read as the reverse complement.
TGTAGAAATATTTTTTTCATTTACCCGTCACCCGTCACTTTTTCAGTGAGTAGTGAGTAGTGAGGGATTTTCCATCACTCGTCACTATTTTTAATCCAAAATCCAATATCCAAAATTAATAATTCACTATTCATCTCAGCCAATTAGTAATAATTACGCCAAATATACGGTAAAGAATTATAGTATAAATAATTGCAGGCACCAGCAAGGTAAATGGGGTCAGCGGTATTTTATGCATGTATTTACTTTGTTTTTGAATAAAACCGTACCAATTCCTTAATCCCTCGATAGTTAAATAGGCTAATCCGCAGCCCGCTAGAAATAGAGAAAAAATCACAACCAGGTCAAGATTTGTAAGGTTATTTAACCAGCTGCCCAAATTCATGCCAATTCACCCAGCATGGCTGCCCCATAAACTCCGGCTGAATCCCCCAATGTATTTTTTAAAATGGGAGTTAATACGGTTGGACTGGAGACTTTTTCATAAACAGCTTTTTTCCCTTCGTCATAAAGAAAATCAACATTGGAAACTCCTCCTCCGATAACAATGATATCCGGATCAAGGATTGTAATTATATGGGCCAGGGACTGGCCGTAATTAAAAACAAAAGCGCCCTTCCATTCCGCGTATTGGATGGGAAAATTATCTTGGCCTATTTCTGAAACCCGGGCTATTTCTCCGCTTAAACCCAGCCACTGTTTTTCCAGAGCAGGGCCGCTGATATAAGTTTCTACACAGCCCCTGTTTCCGCAATAACATTTGTTCCCCCCGGAGTATAATACATGGTGTCCCCATTCGCCGGCCATATTATTGGGGCCCCGGTGAATTTTACCATTGATCACAATGCCGCCGCCGACTCCCGTTCCCAGGATAACACCAAATACAGTGCCATAACCGCGACCAGCGCCTAAAACTGCTTCTGCCAGGGCGAAGCAGTTTGCATCATTCTCCATATGCACCTGTAAACCCAGTTTTTGTTCCAAATCCTGTTTTAAGGGTTTGTTAATGAGACAGACAGTATTACTGATTTTCAATCTTCCCGAAGTGGGATCAATGGATCCGGGTGTACATATTCCAATGGATTTAATATTTTTACTTTTTTTAAGAAGATTATTAGTCAGTTCGCAGATGCGGTTGACTATGCTCTGATAGCCGTTTTCCCGTAAGGTGGGTAAACGTTGTCTCTTAAGTGTATTTCCCTCTTCATCAAGAAGAATACCCTCAATTTTTGTACCGCCTAAATCCAGACCGAGTCTAAACATAAATACTATTTTTCAATATAAATTTGAATTCTGAGAGGATGGCTCCGGTCACACCCCACACCTTATGAGAATTTAAATAAAAGAAAGGCACTTCAGCATTTTTATTTCTCAAAATCCATTTTTCTTTCTTAAATAGATTTTCATCAAGAAGCTGATCCAGGGTAACCGCAAACAAAGCATCAACTTCGTTATTCAGAGCTTTGGCTGGGGGCTTTTTTTCACAGTAGCCAATAAATGGATGGACCATAAATCCTGTTACCGGTACGAAAAAGGGAGTGAGGCTGCCCATTATTTTTATACTCTCCCCCTTGACCGCTATTTCTTCCTCAGTTTCCCGGACGGCAGTTTCCTGAAGTTTTTCACCCGCCTCCCGGACTCCTCCCGGTAAGGATATCTGCCCCTTATGTTTTGCAACATTCTGAGAACGCTCTGTTAGGAAAAAATGTATCTTATCCTGTTCCGGATATAGCAGAATCAGAACTGCGGCCGGGGTGGCATTCTCGGGAGCATGGGGGAATTCTTCAATAAAACGGGTACTGGGCCACATTAAATCATGGGCTTTTTCTCCCGGCAAAG
>JAZFSI010000221.1:0-8393 GCA_036446075.1 Fidelibacterota bacterium | reverse complement strand
TTTTCATCCCGGAATTTAATACTTTTAGCTCCGTATTTGGAACAATCAGTATTGCGGAAAATGACGGGAAAAAATTCTCTGATTTCTGCCTGTCCCGCTGGGAGCGAAGCAGCGTAGCAGCGAAGCGACAGTGACGGGGATCTTGGGTACCTGATTTCTTATGGCTCCAGTTTTTTTTAAAAAAACTGGAGCCATTGTGACCACTATCACAGGCAAATCCAAAATTGAGTGTTAAACTAAACCATTGCTAAAAGTTACACTCTAACTTGTATCCTTGGATTGGATTATAATAAGGAGGGAAAATTAAATTTTCCCTCCTTATTTTTTATAGTTCATCGGGTCGAATTTTTCCAGTTTAATATTTCTCTGCGCCAGATAATTAAGTATAAAATCCAGGCATTTTTTATCCTTGCCGACCTGTTCTGGTGGAAATACTTTCGTATCTGTAAAAAATCCCTCCAATAATAAATTTACAGCGGCTGTGCCCGTGTAACCTGTCCTGCTGCCCATGGCATTGCCTACCCGGCCGCATCCGATTACATAAATGCGCGCCAATTTTTACTCCTTTAGAATATCTTCGATTAATTTATTATTGATCCACTTTTTGATTATGATAAAGCATGTATTTTGCTGTTTCAAACATGGCGCGGGTCATTTCTTCGTATTTTAGGGCAACTTCCGGAAATTCATCTTTTAAATCCAAGGTCGGATTTTCAGCTAAAATATCAAATAACCTAATATCGGTTCCGTCCGTATACATATTTAAATAATATTTTTCCCCCACAACTCCAATGCGGCGGCGGCCCTGGCTGCGCCCGGCCAAAAGGGCATAACGCTCTTCTTCCTGTTCCCGGGAAATGTCCCGGCCCATAGTCCTGTTTTCATAAGGCAGGCCGGCCAGTGCAGCCAGGGTAGGCATAATATCTGCCAGGGTAGTTACGCCCGCCCTCGTTTCACCCTTAAACTTGAGGGGGGCGCCATTGATAATTAAGGGAACGTGGTAAGATCTCAAAACCAGCTCATAATCAGCAGGAGGCATGTGCCGGGCCCAGGGATCAGAAGTTCCATGATCTCCAAAAAACACAAACAGAGTATTGTCAAAATAGTCTGCTTCCCGGGCGTAATCGAAATATTCCCCTAGGGCATGATCCAATGCACGCATGGCATTGTATTGATCTGCCGATTTAAAACCGGCCCTGTTCAGCTCTTCAAGCGCTGGAGTTAAAACTTCAAAATTTTTAAGATCCGGAGAAATCGAATATGGTTTATGATTTGTAGCAGTCTGGATTACGGCAAAAAATGGTTTTTCCGGAGGTACTTCCTTAAAAATGGCATGGGCCTCCTGGAATAGATTATGATCTGATATACCCCACACATCCAGGCGGGGGCTGTTCAGATCACCCTGTTCGAATATGGTAATACCGGGTATATTTAATTTGATCAGGCCCCGTATATTGGCCCAGCTGGCGCTGCCGCCCAGGATATAAAATTTCTCATAATCAGTAAAGGTATTGATGATTGAAAACTGGTCGGCAATGAGAGGATTCCGGGAAGAAGTTTTAACCATGGCCACGTCTGGAATACCGGTTACCAGCGTAAAAACACTCCTGGCCGTACCCACCCAGGGCACGTAAAAGCGCTTGAAAAATAATCCTTCCTCAGCCAGCCGATCCAAATTGGGGCTGGGATTTAAGGGATTGCCCATTAATCCCATTCTATTTGCGCCTACTGATTCCAGAAAAATTATAACAATGTTGGGCCGCTTTCCCCCTGCTGTCCCCGGACTGATACGGGTAAAACTGAGACTGTCAATAGGGCTGTCATTTACACTTAGGTAGGCAGACATGCGCGGGTAGAAGCGGCGCGTTTCCTCCAGGCTGAAATTTGCATTGGAAAACTTTTTCGTATCCTGGAAATAAAGCACAGGATTTATTCCTAAGGCTGACACAAAAGCTTCCTGGCTGAAAAAGGCATCGCTCCAGCGCAAAGGATATTGACTGAAGGTACCCCAGATTCCAAAAATATAAATCAAGCCGCCAAAAACGAGTCCCATAAGGCCCTGTTTTTTGGAACTTAAGGCAGGGGCCTCGTTAATTATACCGCTTATTTTATTTACAATTTTATGGATTAAATAAAAAGCTGCGGCCCAGCCCAGAACCGCCCCCGGAACGGAATAACTTTCCCAAATCATTCGGGCGGAAATAAGAGGATTTATGAGATTGTCCAGTACCGTAATATCAATGCGCCGGCCTAAATATCCGTAATGGCCGAAATCAAAAGAATAAAACAGAAGCATTAAAAAAGAGATACTTTTCAGGTAAATTTTAACCAGAGCCTGGAGAAAATCAAGACGTATTATATTAATCAGGGGCAGGACCGATAATATACCCGCGGGCGCCATGATCAAAAATGCCAGACGCAAATCAAACCGGGTGCCGATCCACGCTGCCCGCAGCAGCTCCGTATCGGAGTATGGCATCATTTCATCCTTGAAGGCAAAATAGAAAACCAGCCGTAAGCTTAAGAATGTTAAAAACAGATATCCTGAGGACAGGAAAAAGAACCGAAATCTTCTGGATTTATAGAATTTCATAGAGGAAAAAACGGAGGATACTCCGGAATTTTGAGCGGGTGAAGGGAATCGGACCCTCGTATCCAGCTTGGGAAGCTGGTGTTCTACCATTGAACTACACCCGCTTAAGGCACGGAATTTAACGAATTAATTATTAGCAAAAGAACCGGATTACAGGTCTAATTCCGATTCTTCCTGCAGGTTCTATCAGTTTTATTAATTCTTCCTCGTGTACTCGAAATACAAGCCGGTAATATGGATATAATGATCCTGTTTTCAAGTAAAATTTTGTTTATTAATTTTACACTATAATTGTTGATAACTTGTGGATAACTTTTTATTTAATTTATTTTATTGTCGTGAGAACACTTGAATTTACTTTTTTATTTGGACAAAATTCTGACATTCAATATATTGCCTGTGCCAACCCGTTCTTTTATTGCTTTTTCACCTGCCATTTAAATTGACCCATGCTTTTTTTTAGCGTTCCACATTCCAAAAAGGATATTTTGTTTAATGGCTGAAGCAATAGAATTAGATTTCCCCTCCGTACCAAAACCAGGCTCTGAAATAAATCCAATTGTTGAAACAACAGTTCGGAAATTATCTCAAGATGCTATCACCCGCGAAGACGAAACCTTCCGTAATCCCTATAGCATAGAAAATTATTACAAAGGCGACAGTCTCGGCTCCGATGTCTTAAAAAATAAATATTTAGCTCCCTGGGAAAATCACCCCTATGAATTATGGCAGCGGCAGGCTGCAGCAATCGCCGGTGTAGAAAAAAATAAGAACTTGAAAGAAACCTGGGAAAAGAATTTTTATGATATTTTAGAAGATTTCAAATTTACGCCGGGCGGCAGAATAATGCACGGCGCCGGCCGGGACGATATTACCACTACCTTAAATAACTGTTATGTAGTGGCCATTAAAGACGATTCCATAAAATCCATTTATGCCGCCATCGAAGAAGAGGCCTTTACCTATAAGTACGGCGGAGGCTGCGGGCACGATTTATCTATCTTAAGACCTTCCGGCGCTGCCATTGATGGTACCGGGGGCGAATCCTGCGGTCCTGTAGGTTTTATGAATCTTTTCAGCGAAAACACAAATACTATTGCCCAGCACGGCCGCCGGGGCGCCAATATGCAGACGCTGCGCGTTGATCATCCGGATATTGAAAAATTTATCCGGATCAAATCCAGCGATATAAATATGGTTAAATATTCCAATATTTCCGTACTGCTCACCAACGAGTTTATGGATGCCGTAGAATTAGACGGCTCTTTTGACCTGCGCTGGGGCGGTAAAAAATATAAAACTATCCAGGCCCGGGATTTATGGAATGAAATTATTAAAAATGCCCATAATTCTGCCGAGCCGGGACTTTTGTTCTGGGATACTATGAGAGATTACCATAATGCGGAATACTGCAGCCCCCTGGTATCGACCAATCCCTGTGCTGAGCAGCCCCTGCCCGACGGCGGCTGCTGTAATCTGGGATCAATAAACCTGGATCGTTTTGTAGATCAAAGCGGAAATTTTAAAATCGAGGATTTTCAGGAAACGGTAAAAGTCGGCACTCGATTTTTAGATAATGTTATTGATTACAACCTGGACCGCCATGCCCTGGAAGCCCAGAAAATTAATGCCCAAAATGACCGCCGTATCGGTTTGGGTATCCTGGGACTGGGTGACATGCTTGTGCGCATGAATATAAAATACGACAGCGATGATGCCCTCCAGACTGTTAATCAAATTATGCAGATCTTTCGTGATACAGCTTATGAAACCAGTGTAGACCTGGCAAAAGAAAAAGGCAGCTTTCCAAATTTTGAATGGAAAGGATTCTCCAAAAGTAAATTTATCAAAAATTTGCCCAAGTTTTTGAATGATAAAATAAGTACTACCGGGATTCGCAACTCCACAGTGCTGACAGTGCCCCCCACAGGCAGCAGCGCCATAATTTCCAGGGTATCTTCGGGCATTGAACCCATTTTCGCCACTTCCTATAAGCGCCGCGTAAAAAACAATGATGGTTTTGAAGGCAAATTTTCAGAATATACAGTTTTTCACCCCATCATTGAAAAATTATTTAAAAACGATGAGAATCTGCCTGATTATGTGGTTACTGCCCACAATATTGACCCGAAATTCAGGGTGCAGATGCAGGGTGTCATTCAAAAATATATAGATAGTTCCATATCTTCAACTGTTAACCTGCAGGAGGATACTGAGGTGGCAGACGTGGGCAAGATATATATGCAGGCTTATAAGGCGGGATTAAAAGGAATAACTGTCTACAGAGAAGGATCAAGGGAAGGAATACTGATTACGGATAAACCCAAAAGCGCCCCGGCTGCTGCAAAAACGACGCAGAAGGAAACTGATGGTTCCGCTCCTTCAAGAGTTACCAAGCAGCCCAGGATCAGGCCCCAGATAACCACCGGATCAACACGCCGCATCAGGACAGGGGAAGGCACTCTTTATATTACCATCAACGGGGACGAAAACGGACTATGCGAAGTTTTTACAACAATCGGTAAGGCCGGCGGCAATGCCGCGGCTCAATCGGAAGCAATCAGCCGCCTTATTTCCCTGGCCCTGCGCTCCGGCATTGATCCCCAGGCGATTATAAAACAATTAAAGGGTATCAGCGGACCTAACCCGGCCTGGGAAGACGGGAGACTGATTTTGTCCACACCGGATGCTATCGGTAAGGCGCTTGATGATTATTTAAAAGAAGTTCCACAGGCAGAATCCGGTGAAAAAAGCGAATCGGATAAATTACATATTACCATGGCCACAATTGAAGAAGAATACACTGAGAAAATAACCGATTTCAGTTCTAAAAATATGAGTTTATGTCCTGATTGCGGGGAATCCGTGAAATATGAAAACGGATGTGTTACCTGCTTCAGCTGCGGATTTTCTAAATGCGATTGATGGCAGGGTCCATTAATTCTTAAGTATATTTTAAAGTTAAAAGGGCAATAAAACAGGTCGGCAAATAATTTATTAAATTATCTTTAATTCTTTTTCTTTCAAGTCCTGCAGTTCGCCTAATTTTGCTATATGTTTATCTGTAATTGTTTGAATTTCCTGCTCTTCCCTTCTGATTTCATCCTCGGAAATATGTTCGGTTTTACCATATTCGCTGAGATGATGCATTACATCCCGTCGTACATTTCTAACAGAGATGCGCCCCTCCTCCACCAGAGTATGAACATACTTGATCATATCCAGGCGGCGCTCTTCGGACAGGGCCGGTATAGGCACCATTATGGCATTCCCATTATTATTGGGAGTTAATCCAATGGCAGAATTCATTATGGCAGATTCAATTAAAGGAATTAATGATTTTTCATAGGGCTGTATAGTTATCAGGCGCGGTTCAGGCACAGTTATGGTAGCGACCTGATTTAAAGGAGTTTTGGTACCATAATAGTCCACAAACAGGGAGTTCAAAAGTTCCGGATTTGCGCGCCCGGTACGAACTTTCCCCAACTCGCCCGTGGTATGATCAATGGCCTGATCCATTTTTAAATTGCCTTCTTCCTGAAATTTATTGATCATAATTAATCCTTTAGAATCGTACCTACAGGTTCACCAAAAATTACACGTGTAAGTTCACCTGGTATATTAATATTAAATACTTTAATTGGCAGATTGTTTTCTTTACAAAGTGTAATTGCGGTTAAATCCATGATTCTAAGATTTTTAGTGATGGCTTCAGTATAGGTAATTTTGTCATATTTAACTGCCTCAGGGTGTTTCATGGGATCCTTGTCGTATATGCCGTCTACCTTTGTTCCTTTTAATAGAATTTCGGCCTTTAATTCCGTGGCTCTTAAAGCTGCAGCAGTATCCGTTGTAAAATATGGATTCCCGGTTCCGCCTGCAATAATGGTCACCCGGTTTTTATCCAGATGCCTTAAGGCCCGGCGGCGAATATAAGGTTCTGCAATTTGAGAAACATTTATGGCAGAAAGTGTCCGCGTTTCACAATCTTCCCGCTCCAGGGCATCCTGGACACTGATGGCATTCATGATAGTTGCCAGCATTCCCAGATAATCACCTGTTACCCTGTCCATTCCTTTATCGGCAGCATTCAATCCCCTGAATATATTGCCGGCCCCAATAACCATGGCTATTTCTACCCCCAGGTTCTTTACGGATTTAATTTCCCGGGCCAGTTCTGCGGCCCGTAGGGGATCAATGCCAAAACCCTGTTTACCGGCCAGTACTTCTCCGCTTAATTTGAGAAGGATACGCCTGTAAACAGGGTTTTGTTTAAAATTACTTATCTTGATTTATACGTTATTGGCTTCTTCACCGATAGCAAAGCGAATGAAGCGATTTACCTGGATATTTTCCCCTAAAGTAGCCACAGCTTCTGTAATCAAATCCTGAACTTTCCGGTCCTGATCTTTGATAAACGGCTGTTCCAGAAGGCAAACATCGGCAAAATATTTTTCCATGCGTCCGCCCACAATTTTTTCGATGATATTATCAGGTTTTCCTGAACTTTTGGCCTGTTCAGAGAAAATTTCCCGCTCCCGTTTCAGCAGTTTTGGATCGATGTCTTCGCGTTTTAAAGTCAGAGGATTTGTAGCTGCAACCTGCATGGCAATATTATGTACGAGATCTTTAAACCCTTCCGTCTTGGCCACAAAATCAGTCTCACAGTTAACTTCCAGCAGCACACCCAATCTTCCGCCATGGTGTATATACGAAATAATCAAACCCTCTTTTGCAGTCCGTGTGCCTTTTTTTTCCGCTTTGGCAATGCCTGATTTTCTTAAATGATCAATAGCTTTATCAAGATCACCATTGGATTCAAACAATGCTTTTTTGCAATCCATCATGCCTACCCCGGTTTTTTCCCGAAGTGTTTTTACAATTCTTGCATCAATATTCATTCTGCTTTTTTCGCTTGTGGTTCCTTTGTCTCAACTGCCGCAGCAGTTTCAACTTTTGCCGCCGCTGCACTTTCTGCTGCCGCCTCAGCTTCTGCCTGAGGATTGCCACGAGCTTCCAGAATTGTCTGGGAAATGGTAGAAATTATCAGCTGAATAGCACGAATTGAATCATCATTGGCAGGAATTGGGTAGGTGATTCCTTGCGGGTCTGTATTGGAATCAACAATAGCGATAATGGGCAGACCCAGGCGGGCAGATTCCAATACTGCTGTTGATTCGAAATTTGCATCAACTATTACAACGGCGTCAGGCAGCCTGCGCATGTCCTTAATACCCCGATGCTGATCGGCCAGTTTAATGCGTTCCCGATTAAGCATTTGTATTTCTTTTTTTGTAAGGTCCTCGTAAATCCTGGAACCTTCTTTCTCCAGAGCATGCAGGCGTTTTATACTTTTCTTAATAGTACTGAAATTTGTTAACGTTCCGCCAAGCCAGCGCTCCACCACATAAAACATGCTGCAGCGGTCAGCTTCCTGCTGAACGATATCTTTGGCTTGTTTTTTTGTGCCGATGAATAGAATTTCCCCATTTTTCTTCACAACTTCCGTAATGAAGTTCAGGGCGATATTCATGCGGCGGATAGTTTCCTCCAGATTGATGATGTAAACACCATTTTTTTCCATGAGGACAAAAGGTTTAAAATTGGGATGCCACTTGCGTGTAACATGCCCGAAATGTGCACCTGAACTCAATAAATCTTCGATTGTTATTTCTACCATAATTCTAACGTTTTGAGAACTGGAACCGTTTTCTGGCACCTGGTTGACCATATTTCTTTCTTTCCACCTGGCGGGCGTCCCGGGTTAGAAAACCGGCGCCTCTTAAAGGAACATGGAAAT
>JAZFSI010000220.1:0-2740 GCA_036446075.1 Fidelibacterota bacterium | reverse complement strand
ATGGTATAATTCATGCGGGTACTTGAACCCATATTTCCGGTCACCATGGCTCCGGAATTTATCCCAATGCGCATTTTCATATTTTTTACAATTTCAGGCCACTTGTCCCCTTCACTCTGCCATTTTTCCTGCAGCTCGCCTAGTTTTTTCTGCATGGCCAGGGCAGCATTGCAGGCGCGTTCAGCATGATCATCCAGATGAACCGGAGCACCAAATATGGCGATAATGGCATCACCTTCGTATTTATCCAGGGTACCCTGATGTTCTAAAAGGATATCGGTCATGGCTGTTAAATATTCATTCAATAGATTAACCAGGTCAGTTGGATTTCCAAGCTTTTCCGCCATGGTAGAAAAACTTTGTATGTCCGTAAAATATGCTGTACGGTTCCCTTCTTTGCCTCCCAATTCCGGCATTTGTTTTTCCTTATACATTTGATCAATCAATTCAGGAGAAAGATAAGCCTTAAATGTATTGTGCAGAAATTTCTTATTTTTTTCTTCTGAAATAAAATTGTAAAGTGTAAGGCTTAAATAACTGATTAAAAAAACCAGGGACGGTCCCAGAAAATCAATCCATAGTCCCTTATTAGAAAAAAGATAAACATTAACAAGAGCAGTAGCAGCCCACAGAAATATGGTTGTCCCGCCTCCGGCTAATGGATGCAATCTGGAGATGAATAAGCCAATCACCAGAGCTATTAAAAAAATAATCAGGGCTTCAATTGGTTTTGATGCGCGAATAATGAAATTCTGGGAAAGAATTGTATTCAAAGCGTTGGCATGCAGGCCGACCATGGGATAGCGTGCATTAAAGGGCATGGGATTCAAATCATGTGTGCCAGTGGCTGTTAATCCGTAGAACAGCATTTTATTGCGAAACTCAAAAGGAGCCAATTGTTTTCCCTGGAAGATAATTTTTGATTTATAGGGAAAAAAGAACAGTGGATGAATGCTTTCATTTTCTGGATCAGATTTTATAAAATTTCTGATAATATTATAGTTCCATCTGGTAAAGGGCAATATTTCCAGATCTAATTCAGCCGCCACTGAATCAAATACTTGAGACTCAAACGCTGGATTTTCCTGCAGCAAATAATCTTCCATTATTAGATTTGTTTTAATTTCCTTAAAAAAGTTTTCCATAGCAGGGGAAATTCTGTTTTCGGGCAGTCCCTGGGCAGTAAAAAAAGTAACTGCAGTCCAATCTGGATTATTAATCAGGGCCTGTTCCACGCTATTAGATTGCATTAATTTGGAGAATGATTTTTTAACCATTGCGAGATGTTCAATGCCCTCTGCAGCTCTTAAAAATTCCGGGGGAGATCTATAAAGGTTTGGATTTTTAAAAAGAATCTGTTTCACTGCATGTAAAACAGAATTATCCAAATTATCCCGGGCAAAATCCAGAGCGAGGTTATATGGGTAATGGATAAAATCGTCGACCCAGTCTCCGGCCCAGTTCACATTCATGAAACCTGCTTCAGAGATGGGAATTCTAAGGGGCAGGTCGTCAATGCGGGGGATTTCTACAAATTCACCAAGTACAACATTTACCATTTTAAAAGATGTACCCAGATAATCGCAAACCATGAGCATTACAATGGATGGGAACAATCTGCCGTCATAAGAGCCAATTAAGGGATAGCGGCGCATGGTACCGTCTCTGTCGGCCTGAGCCTGGGCAAATCCTATGGCCTTGGCCGAAGTTATAAATCCTTCGATGGGCGGTTCAATATCGTAAAAGGAAAAAAGTTGATCATTATTAGATTCCCAATTCTGGTAAAAGGGGCTTAAAAGTTCCAGAGCACGCTCCTGTCCTGGGGAACGATTCTTAATTTTCAGCTTTTCTCCTTTTGAAAGCGGCTTAAAACTCTGGGATAGAATCACATTGCCTGCTGACAACAATTTCTGCCGCATATATTCATCATTATCCTTGATCAGAGCACTCAATGAATTTTTATCCATTTTATTGTCAAGTTCATTGAGGAAATCCAGGGGGAGATAGGGTGTGCTCGGTTCACTAAAATATATATCAAAGGCCAGCATTCCCACCATCTCTGTTTGGGCAAATTGAATCAGTCGCGCATGCTTATCACGGGACCAATCCTGCCAGCGGCCCTCCTTCTGCAGCGCGTTTACGTCGATGTCAACCGTAGCTATATCACTGCGGGTTTCTATCGGACCGCGAAGATTAAAACGCAGATCCAGAAGTTTTAATTCAATGGATTCGTAAAATTGTAAAAAAGAAAGTAATAAAACTATTGCTGCAACCCCGAACGCCAGAGATAAATCTGTTCCCGTTGCCTGTTTATTAAATACCATGCACTTCCGCGCTTAATTTATGGATTTAATTTACAAATGCTGAGTATAGTAGAAAAATCCCGGCAGCAAAGAATATTAATCCCCATAGGTAACGGTGGGGAAATATTTTGGTGTCAGTAATCGCTATTACTTTATTCTCCCTGACTCCAAATATTCTGATTGAGTCAGGGAAGAATATTAATAAAAACCCGTAGATGATGGCAAAAACGGCCAGGGCCATTAAAATACTGATTGTCAAAAAAAACTTCAGATCCATGTCATACTCCAATTATTCTTGTAAGAATCAATCTCTCCTAGATCCAAATCAGTGAATATACTATAATCCAGCCCAGCAGAATGAGAATAATCCCCATAATTTTTCTCTGGCTGTTTATTGACCCCTGGTCTGCATTGGTACGATTTACGAATTCGCCTAC
>JAZFSI010000219.1:0-3192 GCA_036446075.1 Fidelibacterota bacterium | reverse complement strand
TCATATTTAGTATTATTTGTATCCGCAAAGGTTGAATCCATTTGCCCTTCCCAGACAGCAGCGCTGCCATCGGCAAAAACAATCTTACCCTGGATGGTACCGCCCAATATTGTCCCGGAAAAGCGTGTTATTCCTGCTTGGAAAACAGTATCTGATTCAATCGTAAATGAAAGACGGTCTTGATCTAATACGATTGATTCAAGATCAAAAAGAAGGCTGTCGCGGGATAATTCGCCGGAAAAACCGTGTTTATTTTTCTTTAAGGAAAGGGTCCAGGATCTTCCGGATTCCCGTACAGACCAGTTTCCAAAAGGATTTTCGGCCCGCATTGGTTTTGTTTTATATAAATTTCCGTTGATCCAAACGGATCTAACAATCCCTTTTTCCGTAAAATAATTTCCGTCAACAATAGTCAAATTGGCGGCAAATCCGGGAACAATTTTCCCCAATCGCTTTGATTCTCCAAATTTTTCCGCCGGAATAATTGTTAAAGCGGCCAGAGCTTTGGATTCATCAAATCCGCGGATAACACTTTTTTCCAGGTTTATTCTGAATTGTTTCTTATCCTTTAAATCAGCAGTTGTAAGAGAAAAATCAATATCTGCTTCTGAAAGGTGCAGTGCATTGTCCGGTGCAATATCCCAATGTTTTAACTGCCTTGTAGAATATTGTAAACTTTCATTTTCTTGAGCTACGTGTGGTTTGCCCGGAAAATTAATTGGAAGGATTATAAACGCCCGGGCTGATTTTATTTCGTTGATTCGGCGGTATTCGTATCCATTGCCTTTCAGCCATAAATTCAAATCAAATTCAAAAGCGATTTTCTTTGCCCTCAGGCTGTAAAGATCATCTTTCGTACGAAAAATGAATGGATTATTTTCCTGCCTTCCCTGCCATATAGCGGCCAAAGACCGATCCTCGTTTACAAGTTCGTTATTCTGGGGATGGGAAGCCTGTATTTTTTGTGCTTTTCCATACCATTCTGCATCATAAAATCCCTGGCGCATAAAGGCAATTGCTCCCAGCAGGGAGGTAGGGTATTCCTTGCTTCTCCAGCCGCCAAAATCAAAATCTATTACCTGGCCTACCGAGTGATTTACAATCTGATTTTGATCGTTTAAGTGTACTAAGGCCGACTGCCCTTGAAAAATACCCTCTTGAGGGATAATATGGGCTGTTGTAAAGCCCAGATCACGAAGTTCCTCAATTGATTTTTTATCAGGCTCATAATAATCCACAATCTTATTATAGGCAGCCATATTTGTGTTCCAGTGATCTCTTAAGGAATGATTTTTCTTCGTGGAATCCACATTCAGCCAGCTTTCTATAAATCCAGCATAAACATGGTTGCTGTCCAAATCAATTATAGTCGCTTCGGGTGGTATTTTCACCTTTTTGCCCACCGCTTCGATAATTCCATTTCTCAGAATTACGGTTCCATTCGGTATGATTTTTCCGGGCTCCGTATGGATGATTCCATTGGTCAGAGCCCAGGTGCGGGGAGCATTAATATGCAGGTCTTCCGGAGGTGCAACCTGCCCTTGCAGAAAATTAATTAGGATTGCTAAAAATAGGACTTGGTACTGCTTCATGTTATTTTCCCGGTTATATATTATTTCCCTAAAAATTTGGTCCCGACAAATGCAGTTTAGTTACCTTATCTGTCAGAAATTCAAAAGCATCCTGTACTGAATTCGAAAAATGAAAAAGTTTTAAATCCTCGGAGCTGATTACGCCTTTTTCAACCATGAATTCCCAATTTACAATTTGACCCCAAAATTCCTGGTCAAACAGGATAATCGGGATGTTTTTTCTAAGTTTTTTTGTTTGTATCAGCGTTAATAATTCCATGACTTCGTCTAAGGTACCAAATCCTCCGGGCCACACAACCAGAGCTTTGACCAGATATAAAAACCAAAATTTGCGCATGAAAAAATAATGAAAATTAATTTCCAGATCTTCCGAAATCCATTTATTACCCTGCTGCTCACGAGGTAGAGATATGCTTAAACCAAGAGCCGGACCCTTGGCTTCATGGGCACCCCTGTTGGCCGCTTCCATGATGCCCGGTCCGCCTCCGGATGTAATTATAAATCGTTTTTTCTTATGTTTGAGTCCCATGCTCCATTTGGTCAATTTAAAAGCAAGTTCACGTGCTGATTCATAATATCTGCTCATTTCCAGGTTACGTTCCAAAGCAGATAATTCCAGCGCTGATATATCTGCAGAAGCCTGACTTAAATCCTTTTGAGATTCTTTTTTTGATTTAAATCGGGCGGACCCGAAAAAAACGATAGTATCCTGAATTTTGTTTCGTTCAAGGCGCTGAAGAGGTCCAAAATATTCGGCCAGAATTCGAATTGAGCGAGCATCCGAACTTGACATAAATTCGCTGTTGTAATAAAATCTATCTTTATTTTTACTGCTCATGAAATATCTCTCCCGTAAGGCAGAAGTTAATCTATTAATTATTCAATAAAAGACATGAAAAAATTCTAGGAATTTTTTCTTCCCTCTGGCTTCTTCTTTTCCCGTCACCCGTCACGGAAAAATTCCCGGAATTTTTCCTGTCACGCGTCACCGGAAAAATCTTCGATTTTTCCCGCCTTCTTTTTCTTCACTGACAACTATTCCATTTTTAGTTGTATTTTTCCCGATGGTTATTAGATTCATTCTATTATTATTGATTGTTTCCTGTGTACCTCCGGCAGTAATCCCTTTTAATCCTCCGCCCTTAAAATCAATGAACATTAATGCAAAAGCATCTCTGCTTGATCTGGGACTTCTGACGGAATATGATATTTGGGAATTTCTCAAATCCGGGCCGGAAGAAAAGGAAGTATTGCAGACAATGGGCTCTCCGGACTCAATCTGGGTAAGCAGTGAAGAATCATATTATATCTTATATTATTATCGCCCTCAGTTAAATGATTACAATTCCGTGGAGTTAGATAAAATACAGCGCAAGGTAATCGGGTATGAATGGGATGAATAAAGGTATCCCTGCTGTTAGAATCAGAGTTAAATATCTTCCTTGATGTTTTAAAAATTATTAATATGATGACGGCATTTAAACAGGAAAAATAAATTCACAATAATTATGATACTCGCTCCCTCAATTTTAGCAGCAGATTTTTCAAATTTAGCCCAAGCGCTTTCGCAATGTGATTCTGGGGGCGCCGCTTGGATTCA
>JAZFSI010000218.1:0-2427 GCA_036446075.1 Fidelibacterota bacterium | reverse complement strand
TTTGACCGGTCTGCGTCCGGAAATCGATAAAAAAGTTGATCAATATGCCATTATGGCCGACAGTCAAGTGGCCATGATCAAGGCCATTCGTGACCAGAATAAATCAGGCGTAGATTTCATTAAGATTTACGCTACCGGCACTTTAAGGCATGTTTCCCGGGAAGATTTCAGTTCACTTTCTCAATTAAGCGTGGATGAAGTGCGCCTGATGGTAAAGGAAGCAGGCCGGTGGGGCATGGATGTAGCTTCCCATGCCTATGGCGGCCCAGGAGCCTATAATTCTGTGGCAGGAGGGGTGCGCAGTATTGAACATGGCCTGTTCCTGGATGAAAAAACATTAGAACTCATGGTGGATAAAGGAACGTTCTGGAGTCCAACCATGTCTGCCTATGTACCAGGCCCGGGGGATGATGCTGAAATGACTGATTTTCTCAATAAAATTGTAGAAAAACATCAAAAAACATTTGTATCAGCTATGGATAAGGGCGTTAAAATCGCTTTTGGTACAGATATTGGCGCCCTTCCACATGGTTCTGGCTGGCAGGAACTGAAAAGAATGGCAGATTATGGCATGGCACCTATGGAAGTTTTAAAATCAGCCACAATTACCGGTGCGGAATTATTGAGAAAGGAAAAATCCCTGGGCCATATTGCTGCTGGATATTTAGCTGATATAATTGCTGTGGATGGAAATCCGGATAAAGATATTGAAGTTCTTAGAAATATCAGCTTTGTGATGGTGGACGGAGTAGTAATAAAAGAAGAAAAATAAAATATAATTTGACGGAAAATAAAAGCGTTCTGGAGTGCCTTTGTCTTAAACAGTAAGAATAATGCCCTGCAATCAAGTAAATAAATTAAAAAAAATTATTCTGGGAACTATTTTTATAAGTTTTACCCTGGGTTTTAACCAAATCGAAAAGAAGCGGAAAGTAGAATCCGGAGAATTCGATTATGATATGCTGTCCGTAAACGTGTGCCGTCAGGGACTTGAATCCTTATTATTATTCATGCAGCAGTCATCAGTTGCCTGGGGATTGTCCGACAGTCTGCCCGCAAAAATAATCCTCCTGGATAAAAAGATTGATTTATTAATTACCTGGGGCAGCCTGCTGGATTATCTAGCCCAGTTGGACCATGTGAAAAATACCTATCGTAATTCCCTTTTTATAGATGAAGAAGAATATAATTACGATCATTTTATTATTTATTATGCGGCTTTTCTCAATCAATATCGTTTTGCTCTTGAATTTCTAGATTTAGCAGAAAAAAATCCGGCTGTACACGTTATTCTAAATGAAGCGAATCTTGAATACGGACTTGAAGATTATACTTATCGGCGATTTAAGCTGCATTTCCTGAATATTGTCATAGCCACTGAGTTTATGGCCTTGAAAAGCATTTACAAACAAGTCAGCCAGGAAAATAAGGTCTATTCCGGTGATCTGCTTGAAGAAGATGTTAATTTTCTATTAAAAATGGGCTATGGCAGTGGGCTTATGCTGACATTTAAAAATGCCTTGAGGATATTTCAGGATGCATCTCATGCGCTGTTTTCACCCGTCCAAAAAGGTGTTGCCAGCTGGATGGGAGAAACAAAAGTATGGCGGAAAAACAGGATTTTGATTTCTAAGGAAAATGTGGACAGTATTGAACTTAAACTCCAGCCTGCTGATATTATTTTCGAAAGGAGAGAGTGGAACCTGACCAATGCGGGCATTCCGGGGTATTGGACCCATACGGCCTTGTTTATCGGAACCCCGGAAACAAGAAAAAAATTCCTTTATGACAAGGAAGTAGAATCCTGGGTAAAATCAGCCGGCGTAAATTCAGGTGATTTTGAAAATCTTTTGCAGAAAACATATCCTGCTGCCTACGCAAAAAGCATTTTGGAAAATGGCTATGGTAGAAATTTTAAAATTTTAGAAGCCGTTGCCGAAGGCGTAATTTTTAATACCGTAAATAAATCCTTTGCCTGCGACGGTGTGTCAGTTTTAAGGCCCAGACTTTCCAGGCGGGATAAGGCTCAGGCAATTTTCAGGGCTTTTTCCTACAGCGGCCGCCCTTATGATTACAATTTTAATTTTCTAACTGATACAAGCCTGGTCTGTACGGAATTGATTTATAAATCTTTCGAACCAGACCAGGAATTTACAGGACTAAACATACCAGTAATTAAAATCGGCGATCGTCTGTTAATATCGGCCAACGGTATCGTTAAACAGTTTGATGAAAATTATGGTTCAGAAAACCAGCAGCTGGACTTTATTCTGTTTTATGACGGCCATGAAAAAAAAGGAATTAGTATTCCTGTTTCTTTAGCTGATTTTCGTGAAAGCTGGAAGAGGCACGACTGGTATTTATTTTTCCAGGAATAAGTATTTTCCCCGGAAATAGAAAAAATTATTTATAAATACAAGATCATTT
>JAZFSI010000217.1:0-3207 GCA_036446075.1 Fidelibacterota bacterium | reverse complement strand
GAACAGAAAAGGCTGTTAGCGCCTGTGCTGCTATCCCGTATAAAATTCCCCAGGCTATGTCTTCCCTGCTGCGGTCTTTGGGGATTTTTAGGCTGCCGATCATTATCCCCGATATAACCAGGAATCCGCCAAAATATGTTTGAAATGAGATGGATTCATTGAACATAAGAAAGGCAAACAGGAAAATTGCGGGCGAATAGGCTGTACCTACAATCGCCGATAACCCGGCCCCCAGTTTTCTTAAACAGGCTAAGAAAAACAAATCGCCAATCGCAATTCCTAAAGTACCGCTCAAAATTAAAATCATCCATTCCCGGTTGCTAAAATTTGGAAATGCATTTCCCTGAATTAACAAAACCGAAATAAATCCTGCAATACCAATTGTATTTTTTAAAAGGTTTATCTGCAAATTTCCTAATTTTTTGGTGGAAATTTTAAATAGGATCACAGCAGAAGACCAGCAAAGAGCTGTTAATAATGCATATATATCACCGAGATTCAGGTTTAATTCCATGGCCGGAATTTCCGACAATTGCTGTCAAAATATTCAATAAAAAATACTGTAAATTATTATCAAACCTTAGCCATCCCGATCCTGTAAAAGCGTGTATATTAATTTTTTGTATTAATCATTCTCTAAAAGTTTTAATCTAAACATTAGGAGTTCTATACTTAATTTCACAGGCCTATGCACATTTAATCCTTTAAATCAAATCCTTGACACCTAGATGAAACGCAACTTTATTTTTCTCAGCTTTACTTACCTCCTTGCTGAACAAACTATTGATCTGCCCTTGAAAATAGAGGGTGTAACTTATGATTCAACGATTCCCTATCCAGAGGAGATCATGGGGCATAAAATCGGCACCCGACATACTCGTCCAGATCAGGTAGTGGATTATTTCGAAGCCATAGCCGCAATCAGCGACCGGGTACTTTTAGAAGATCATGGTCTCACACACGAAGGACGCCGCCTTTTCCATGCCTTGGTCACCCACCCAGAAAACCATGAGAAACTGGAAACGATTAGAAAGCAAAATTTAAAAATATCCGATACTCCCGCGGCCATAAATGATCAGGATTTAAATGATATGCCCTTGGTGGCCTATTTGGGATTTTCCATTCATGGCGACGAAGCAAGCGGTACAGAAGCAGCCATATTACTCCTGCACTATCTGGCTTCTGGATCCGGAAGCGGAGTTGATGAGGTTCTTAAAAATTGCGTTTTCATAATCGATCCCATGTTCAACCCCGATGGACGGTCACGGTTCGTTAATTGGATCAATGGTAATCGAGGCTACGTACCCACCTCCGATCTTCAGGATCGGGAACATAATCAACCCTGGCCCCGGGGCCGTACCAACCATTACCTCTTCGATTTGAATCGGGACTGGATGCCTCTCACCCAGCCGGAATCGGCGGGGCGAGTTCAATTGTTTCACCATTGGCGGCCACAATTTCTCCTCGATGTGCACGAAATGGGTAAGGATGCTACTTACTTTTTCCAACCGGGAATACCCAGCCGAAACAATCCTAATACGCCGGAAATGGCTATCGAGCTGACCAAAAAACTATCGAAATATTTTGCTAAAAACCTTGACAGGATCGGTTCCCTTTATTTCAGCGAAGAAATATTCGATGATTTTTTCTATGGTAAAGGCTCGACATTCGGCGACATCCACGGATCTGTGGGTGTATTGTTTGAACAAGCCTCTACACGGGCTCTAAAAACCGAAACAGATATGGGAATTCTTTCATATTCTTTTACTATCCGCAATCAATTCATCGCTACTCTGGGAACACTTGAAGGTCTTACTGCCATGAGAAAGGAATTTCTGAAATACCAGCGTGATTTTTACGCTAATTCCAAGTCAGAATTCAAGAAAAACCGCATCAAGGGCTATTTGATTAATCTCAAGGATAACTCAATCCGCGCCCAACTAATGCTCCGTAATTTACAGCAGCACCGGATTAAAATTCATACCCTCAAAAAATCTCATAGGGTAAAAGGGAAAAATTTTAAACCGGGAGAAGCGGCCATTCTTTCCATGGATCAATCCCAGACGAGATTTATCAAGGCCCTTATGGAACGCGTCACCACTTTCAGGGATTCTATTTTTTATGACATTTCTGCCTGGACTCTGCCCCTGGCGTATGGTGTGGAAACATTTGAATTACGGCAAAACCCATCCGCTTTAATTGGAAAGGAATTAGACCCGATTCAGTTGGAGGGTGGATCGATCACAGGCGGAAAAGCCGACATAGCTTATCTTTTAGAATGGGGAGGTTATTATAGCCCTCGCGCGCTGTATCGTGTATTAGATGAAGGTCTACATCCCCGTCTGGCAAAAGAACCATTTACAGCTATGATCAATGGACAAAAGCAATATTTCGAGCGTGGAACGATAATTATACCCGTTGTTCAACGTGATGGTGAATCCTTAATCACGGCTGAGGATATTCACTCTTTAGTAAAAATTATGGCAGCGGAAGATCATGTAAATATATATGCCGCGAATTCCAGCCTGACGCAGGCAGGGGCGGATTTAGGCGGAAGATTACAACCAGTTCTGAAAAAACCAAAAGTAGCCCTCCTTTCCGGAAAAAGTACAACTTCCTATGACGTGGGTGAAACCTGGCATCTACTCTCGGAGCGGATGGGAATTCCGGTTTCTTTGCTTGACATTGGCCAAGTTTCTAACATTACTTTGTCAAAATACAATACGCTGGTGATGGTCAGAGGCACCTATGCGGAATTTGATACGACTGATATGAAAGTTTTGAAGCAGTGGATCAAACTGGGAGGAACCCTCATTACCACCGGCAGTGCCTCCAAATTTGTTATTCAAAAAAAGATTGTTAGTGAAAAATTAATAAAAGTACCTAGAGATACGCTGGACATTTTATATGAAAATGTTTCCAAAACAACAGGGGCCCAGCGCCTCAGCGGATCAATTTTTGAGGCATTACTGGACAATACCCATCCCGTCGCTTACGGATATGGAAAAAGCGTTCCTGTTTTTAAAAATGATACCAGTTTTTACGATCTTTCCATCAAAACAGCATCCAATGTAGCCCGCTACGCCGAATCACCCCTGCTCAGTGGTTATATTTCTGATCGAAATCTGGAAAGAATTAAAGGTACGGCTTCCATAATTGCCCGTAAACAGGGAAAAGGACGCGTAATATTATTTGGAGATAATCCAA
>JAZFSI010000216.1:0-10376 GCA_036446075.1 Fidelibacterota bacterium | reverse complement strand
GGATTGGCCTTGTGGGTTTAATACCGGTAATTATAGTTGGATGGACGGCTCCGTTTGTTGCAGCCGGCAGATTCCAAATCAATTTCCCCGAAAATCGTGAATCAGAACTATCTTCGAAAAGCTCTGAATACCAATACGCCTATCGCCCTACCTATATAAAAGAAATTAAAAAACAACGTCGAAAGTATTCTCTCGCCGGACCTTCAATCATTGTTTTAACCGTTTTGTATTTATTACTTGTCCCCGATGCTGAGGGTGGATTTATCGGGTAGTGCGTTTTGGAGGATCATGAAGATGTCAGTGGATTTTCGGATACCCTCAATTTGCGAAATAGGGAGTATTTACCTAAATTAAAATTCGTATTTATGTGAGATTTAATAATAGAGGATGGAATTGAGTTAAATTGCTAAACGGACACTGTAGCGTGCTCCGAAATTCTTTGGAACCACTTAGTTTAAGCATTCAGGAGATTTATGAAATATTCACCGGTTAATTTCGAGGAAAATTTTTTAAAATTTAATAAATACTGGTCTCCCAGAGTCATTGCAGAGATGAATGATTATCAATTCAAATTGGTAAAAGCCGGGGGTGAGTTTATTTGGCATAATCATGCTGATTCAGACGAGGTTTTTATAATACTGGACGGATCTTTGGTGATCGAGTTTAGAGATGGGGAAATTTCACTTGAATCCGGTGAAATGTTTGTAATTCCCAAAGGTCTCGAACACAAACCAGTTGCTAAACATGAATGCAAAATAATGTTGGTAGAACCAAAAGGAGTAGTGAATACCGGCACTGCGGGCGGTAACCTCACTGCTGAAACTGATATATTCATATAAAACAGCTAACAATTCGGAAAAGGGAAGAAATTAGAAAGTAAATGCCTAGATGGCAGTTTTTAGAAAAAGTTAGCAATAAATTAAAGACGTCAATTGGCAGAGATCCCCGCCACTTTCGCTTCTCTCCCAGCGGAACAGGCAGAAATCAGAGGGAAGTTATGTGCGGAGCTAGCCCTGCCTGCGGCTTTTAAGTTTACCCTATGGAATCTTCATCCATTGGAGTCAAGTCCGATTTACCTGTTTCACCTCAAGGAAATATTCTATGAAATTTTTCTACCCCTCTGCATTCTAAGTTCTTTCTTATTGATACAGGTTATCTTAACTTTTAATGCTTTGGGTCTTTAGAAAAAGACTTCAGCATTAATAAAAGTAAAGAGGAAAAAATGCAGACGGGTAAAGTAAAATTTTACAATAGAAGTAAAAAATATGGTTTCATTCAAGGCGATGACGGCACAGACTATTTCTTTCACCATTCAGGCTTAGCGGATGATATTGACGTTAAAGACGGTGATAAAGTAGAATTCACTCCTGAAGAAGGGGATCGTGGTAAAAAAGCGGTAAATATAGCATTAATCGATTAAACCAAAAAAAGCCCTGCTTGCGGGGCTTTTTTAATTGAAGACATCCTGCCAGATGTTTTATTTTCAAAGTAGAAAACAGATTGTTTTCTTAGTGCCGATACCTTTTTCCACGCGGAAAATTATTTTATTTTTGCTGTTTAATTTTTTTTGATTTCAAGCGAAAGGCTTTTGTAAAATTATTATATACTTTTAATAGTTTTGGAAAAGTCCAAATAATACTTTTATTCCCCAGGCGATGGTAAATGCACCTAAAACTACCATCACTCTCAGTACAAATGTTCTATGCTTCTGCATATGCTATTTTATACTGAATCCATTTAATATCCTAACGCTCCGGCAGGTCTGGCAAATAATAATTTTTCCAATTGGGAAATTATTCTAAGTTTACAATTAGGATTAGTGTATTTTCAGTATTCGAACACAATCATCAATTAATATCGCAGGAGTAATAATGTCTAAGAAATATACATCCCTGGATACAAAACTGATTCATTCCGGTGAATTGGAAAAGCGCATTGAAGGCGCTGTAAGCATGCCCATTTTTCAAAGCTCCACTTATGAATATAACGGACAGAAAGGTTATGACAATTTAAAATACATCCGTTTAAATAATACGCCGAACCATTCTGTGCTGCATAAAAAACTGGCCGCCCTGGAAAATGCCGAATCAGGCCTGGTTACTTCCAGCGGTATGTCAGCAATTACCACATCACTTTTAACGGTGCTCAAGGCAGGGGATCATTTATTGGCCCAAAATACACTGTATGGCGGAACGCTGGATTTTATTATTAATGATTTACCCAATTTGGGAATTGAATATGATTTTATTAAAGGTGATGAACCGCAAGAATGGTCTGAAAAACTAAAAAAAAACACACGAGCTGTTTTTGTGGAAACAATTACTAATCCATTAATTGATATTCCTGACCTGGGCACAGTTGTTTCCTTTGCTTCTGCCCAGGGACTGATATCCATGATTGACAATACTTTCGCCAGCCCTATAAATTTTCGACCGGCAGAACTTGGTTTTGATCTTTCCCTGCATTCCTGTTCAAAATATATAAATGGCCATTCGGATATAGTTGCGGGAGCTGTAATCGGTTCAGAAAAATTAATAAATCGTATAAAACATAAATTGAATCATTTTGGCGGTTCCCTGGATCCGCACGCCTGTTTTTTATTGCACAGAGGATTAAAAACTCTGGCTTTGAGAATTCGGCAACAAAACATTAATGCTTTGAAGATTGCCGAATTCATGGCAGGCCATTCTGAGGTTGAAAAACTGAATTATCCTGGACTTAAATCAAATCCTGCTTATTTTAAGGCAAAAAAATATCTCGACGGATTCGGGGGCATGCTGAGTTTCGAACTAAAAGGAGGTACAGACCGGGCAGATAACTTCATAAATTCCCTGATTATTCCTATTAATGCACCCAGCCTGGGCGGAGTAGAGTCCTTAATAACCAGACCCGTTTTAACATCCCATTCCGGAATGAATCCAACACAAAGACAAAATGCCGGTATCAATGATAAATTAATACGGCTGTCCGTAGGAATAGAAGCTGTTGATGATCTATTGGATGATTTGAGCCAGGCCCTGACCCATAAGTAATCAATTTACTTAATAATGCGTTGGTTAATAACCGAACGGGAACCATTTGCCAATGATTTTTTATTTTGAATCATAGCAGGGTAAATTCAGCACTGAAAATTATTTATTTTACAAATATTTAAGGAACCGGTAATATGTTTATACGTCCAATTAGAATTGGTCTCTTCGGGTTTGGCCGTATCGGGAGAAATATTTTCCGGATTGGCTGCAGCGATCCCCGTTTCGAATTTGTCGCTGTCAGCGACCTTGGAAAACCTGAAGTTATGCATTATTTATTGGTACGTGATTCCATTCACGGACCCCTTCCGGATGGTATCAGGCTGGAGGGCTCATATTTAAAATACAATAATCATTCCGTGCGGCTGCTGACCGGAGGAACACCAGGTTCAATTCCCTGGGATATATTCGATGTAGATATTGTAATTGATAGTACCGGAGCCTATCGGAAACGGGAAGAACTTCAACCCCACATAAATACCGGAGCAAAACGGATTTTAGTATCGAAACCACCCGTTGATGTTATCGACCGGATTGTTATAAAAGGCGTTAATGATGGAGAAATAAATAAATCCGATAAAATTATTTCTACGACTTCTGCCACAACTCAGGTGCTGGCCTTATCCTTAAAAATTATAGACGAAGCGTTTGGCCTGAAAAGAGCAATGATGACTACTATCCATGCTTATACTTCCGACCAGCCTCTGGCGGATGCGGTTCGTTCAGATTTAAGGCGCAGCCGTTCGGCAGTGGAAAATATAATTCCCAATGAAACCTGGGCACCCCATTATGTGGAAAAATTAATGCCCGGCTTTAAAGGAAAATTGGAAGGCATAGCTTTTAATGTTCCGGTTGCCAATGGTTCCTGCGTTGATTTAACTACCGAACTTGAGTCGATGCCGGACGTGGATGCTGCAAATGCGGCTTTTAAACAGGCTGCCGCCGGAAAGTACAGGAGTTTAGTTGGTTATACTGAAGATCCAATAGTTTCCAGTGATGTAATTGGAAGCGGCGAAACTATGGTCTTTGATTCCCAAGCCACAATGATTGCTTCCGGGAAACTTTTAAAAACAATATCCTGGTTTGATAATGGCTGGGGTTTTGCAACAAGAATTTTAGAGCTGGCAGAAGCATATTCAAAATTAGAGGAGGCTTAAAAATGCGTGTGGCAATAAATGGATTCGGACGCATTGGTCGATCAGTTTTTCGAATTCTTAATAAACGGGAAGGCATTAAGGTGGCTGCCATAAATGATTTGGCATCCAATGAAGCTTTGGCGTACCTGTTAAAGTATGATACTGTCATGGGGCGTTTCGAAGATACAGTTGAAACCTCAGGAGATATGTTAAAAACATCCCATAATGAAGTGAAAATGCTGGAGGAAAAAGATCCCGGCTCTCTGCCATGGAAAAAACTGGGGGTAGATATTGTAATCGAAGCTACTGGTATTTTTCGTACCCGGAGGCAAATTGGAGAACATCTAAAGGCCGGTGCAAAACGTGTTATACTGACAGTTCCCGCCAAGGATGAAATAGATTACACCGTTGTGATTGGTGTGAATGACAAAGGCTTAAAACCAGCACATCGGATTGTATCCAATGCCAGCTGTACAACCAATTGCCTGGCCCCCATGGCCAAAGTGCTGAACGATAACTTCGGTATTGAATACGGCGTCATTAATACAGTGCATGCCTATACCAATGACCAGCGCCTGGCCGATGTACCCCATTCAGATTGGCGCCGCAGCAGAGCCGCAGCGGAAAACATTATTCCCACGACTACCGGAGCGGCCAAAGCAGTGGGAATGGTAATACCGGAATTAAAGGGGAAATTAGACGGCATTGCCATGCGCGTTCCCGTTCCTGATGGGTCTGTTGTCGACTCAATTTTCAGGTTAAAACGTAATGTTAGCATAGCCCATATAAACGAGACTGTACAGGAAGCAGCAGGAAAATCCGGTTTGAAAAATATTATTGAATATTCAACCCTGCCCGTTGTATCAACTGACATTATCGGGAATCCGCATTCATCCATATTTGATGCACCTTTTACGAAAGTTGTAGGCGGAAATCTTATTAAAACGCTGAATTGGTATGATAATGAATGGGGGTATTCAAACCGGGTTGTGGATTTGCTGGGAATTATGGGAAATATGAATTAAAACCGATTTTTATCTCAAATCTGATGATTGGGGAAGTTTAAGATTATGTTATTATTACAGGTAATACCTGACAGAGATATTTTATAACCTGTTTTTCCGTTTTTTCCGCCCATAAAAATAAACAATTATAATACCCGCAACATTTGGGAACCAGACGGCTGGATGGGACCACGGTATGCCATCAACAACAAAATCAGACAGGGGCCAGAATATTTTGGTGGGGAAAAAAGCCAGGGTATGAAAAGGGAAATCCAAAAGAATGTGAAAAGGCCAGGCCAGCATGGCGAAGGCCAATTGAGAATTAAACCTGCTGACAATAATTATGGCTGCAAATGCACTTAAAAAACTATGAGATATATTATAGTTGACAAACACCCACCAGGGAATAGTCTCCAGGGGCGGAGGCCCGGAATGAAACTGTAAGGAACCTATTCTAATTAGAAACAATAGACCAAAGGAAAACAGGTCCGGCATAGCGCCGAAAAAAAATGCAAGCCAGGGATAGACTCTTCGGCCGAATAAAAGACGACCCCAGAGGGAATGACTTAAGGTGTCCAATTAAGACTTCAAAGCAGGTAAATCCTCGTAATATTTCAAGGATTCAGGATTAGCCAGGGCATCCCTGTTTGAAACAGTTTCCCCATGTATAATTTTTTTAACGGCGATTTCTACTTTTTTCCCGCTGATTGTATAAGGTATATCTAAAATTGCCAGTATTTTAGCAGGAATATGGCGGGGCGAACAGTCATTTCGTATTTTATTTCTGATTGACTGAATTAAATAATCATCGAGATTACTTCCATCGGCCAGCTTTAGGAATAAAACTATGCGCTCGTCTTCCTGCCATTTTTGTCCAACTACCAGGCAATCCAATACTTCGGAAAATTTTTCCAAAACCCCGTAAATTTCTGCAGTACCGATGCGGACACCGCCGGGATTGAGCGTTGCATCGCTGCGGCCAAAAATTTCGACCCCTCCTTGTTTATCAATGCTGATAAAATCCCCGTGGTGCCAGATACCGGGATATTTATCAAAATAGGCCTGCCGGTATTTTTTTCCATTTTTATCATTCCAGAAATAGATGGGCATGGAAGGGAATGCTTTAGTACAAACCAGTTCGCCTTTTTTATTATACACTTTTTTCCCATCCATATCAAAAGCTTCAACAGCCATACCGAGACCCCGGCATTGAAGTTTACCGGAATATACGGGAAGAATGGGATTGCCAAGGGCGAAACAGGAAATTATATCTGTTCCTCCGGAGATAGAAGACAGCTGCAGATTCTTTTTAACTTTATTGTAAATGTAATAAAAATTTTCCTGCATGAGGGGAGATCCGGTCGATAGAATAACCCTCAAAGAACTTAAATTTACATTATTTTTTGGGATTTCACCGGCTGCTTCACTGGCACCTATGAATTTTGCAGATGTTCCAAAAACAGTGATTTTCAGGCTGTCAGCCAACTTCCACATGGCACCGGAATCCGGATAAAAGGGACTGCCGTCATAAAGGACTAATCTGGCTCCCACAGCCAATGAGGTGATCAGCCAGTTCCACATCATCCACCCGCAGGTCGTGAAATAAAAAATTGTATCTTCCCGGGTTAAATCTGTGTGCAGGCGTAATTCTTTTAAATGCTGGATCAAAGTACCGCCGGCAGAATGAACTATGGATTTTGGAAGTCCGGTCGTCCCGCTGGAATACATGATATAAAGCGGGTGATCAAAAGGCAGCTGCTCAAAAATAATTGGTTCCGGCTGGCTATCAGATAAAAAATCTTTGTACAGGAAACTTGCGGTAATGGTGGAAATATCAGGTTTTTCCTGTGTGTACGGTACAATTATTACTTTTTCGACAGTGGGCAGATCCGCCAGAATAATTTTTAGTTTTTTTAGACTGTCAAATTTTTTACCATTATAAAAATAGCCGTCGGCAGAAAATATTATTTTTGGTTTAATTTGTCTGAAGCGGTCCAATACTCCCCGTATACCAAAATCGGGGGAACATGAACTCCAGATAGCTCCCAGAGCCGTGGAAGCCAGCATGGCAATAATAGTTTCCGGCAGGTTGGGCATGAATCCTGCCACACGGTCGCCAGCTTTTAATCCGGAGGATTTCAAGGCATGGGCCATTTTTTCAACTTCCGAAAATAATTCGGCGTAGGTCAATTGTTTAATATTTTGACCTTCTCCTTTGAATATTATTGCAGTGCCGTGATCCCGAAAATGTAAAAGGTTTTCGGAAAAATTCAGGAGGGCGCCGGAAAACCAATTTGATCCGGGCATTTTGGTGATGTCCTCCACTACTTCAGTAGGTGGACGACTGTGCATTATTGGGCCGAATTCCCAGAGGGCAGACCAGAAATCGGGTATGCATTTTACGGACCAGTTGTATAATTGACCGTAATTTTTGAGAGCTAAGTTAAAGCGCTTGTTTACGGACTCAATAAAAGCTGAAATCTGAGTCTTTTTTATATATTTTTTGGACGGTTTCCAAAGTGGTATTTTTTCTAAATCATGCATTTTTTAAATTACTGAAAATAAGTTGATGAAAGGGTAAATATACGGTATTTACTTTTTATTTTCATCTATTCACTTGTGCGGATACTGTTATAATTTCGGACTTATAAATAATTATAAACCTGAACATTTAAATGAAAATCGCATTTCTAACGGCGGGAGGCCTGGCGCCCTGTCTTTCGGCATCTATCGGTGCTTTAATTAATAGGTATGCTCAATTGGCACCCCGGGCCCAGTTGTTCGGATATGAGTTTGGCTATAAAGGATTGCTGCTGGGCAAATTAAGGGAATTTCCTCACCATCTAGGAGACCGTGCTGATCTTTTATACTCTTTTGGCGGCAGCCCCCTGGGAAACAGCAGGGTTAAATTGACAAATGCAGAGGACTGCATTAAAAATGGCTATATTCAGAAGGGTCAGGACCCGCTTGAAAAAGCTGCAGACCAGTTGATGAGAGATGGTATTAATATATTGCATACAATCGGCGGAGATGATACTAATACTATGGCGGGTGTACTTGCTTCACGCTTAAAAAGAAATGGATATGATTTAACTGTTGTAGGTTTGCCAAAAACAGTTGATAATGATATTTACCCCATCGCTCAATCTTTAGGCGCCTATACAGCCGCAGAGCAGGGGGCTCTTTTTTTTGATAATATTGCCAACGAAAACACAACCAGCACACGCCACTTGATCATCCATGAAGTAATGGGTAGAAATTGCGGCTGGCTGGCTGCTTACACCGCAAAAATATACCATGAAAATCTGGCCCGGCGTACCTGGTTTGATGAAATCGGTCTAACACAGAATCGATGGGATGTTGATGCCGTATATATTCCTGAAATGGAATTTGATCCGGATCAGGAAATGCAGCGTTTAAAACTATTAATGGACAGCAAGGACTGCGTCAATATTTTTTTAAGCGAAGGAGCCGCAACAGCACGCATTGTAAAAGAAATTAAAGCCGAGGGCCGGAAAATTTTGAAGGATGCTTTCGGGCATATACCCCTGGATAAAATCAATGCGGGGAAATGGCTGTCTAAAATTTTTTCCAAAGGCTTAAAAGCGGACAAAGTACTGGTTCAGAAAAGTGGATATTTTGCCCGCAGCGCGGCACCCAATGCGCAAGATTTGGAGTTAATAAAAAAATCTGCTTATTTGGCTGCTGAAATGGCATTAAAACAAAAAAGCGGGGTAATCGGTCTCGATGAAAATGAAAATAATGAATTAAGATTTATCGACTTTAAGTATATAAAGGGAGGAAAACCGTTTAATGTTAACCAGGACTGGTTTCTGAAATTGCTGCATGAAATTGGTCAGATAAATTAAAAATTAAAGAAGGATAATATTTATGTCGAAGAGTCCGCCAAAACTGAATACGAGCAGAAAATTCCCGGAAAATTTGTTATCAGCTCATCATTTGCTGTTAAAAGCAAAACGGGGAGAAAAAGGTAAACAGCAAGGTCCCGCCTATGCAGTCCCGGCTTTTAATGTTACAACTTTTAACGGAATTAAAGCCGCTTTTACAGCTTTTGAATTATTGGGCTCATCAGGTTTGCTGGCTTTCTCTAATTCTGCCTTGAAATTTTTCGGTGATGGAGATCAGGTATTCGGCCTGGAATTAGCCACCACTTTTATTGAGAAATTAAGCGCTAAATCTTCAGTAAAAATTGCCACACATTTAGACCACGGTGACTATATTACCGAACCCGGCCGGAAAGTTGTTCAATCTGCCGTCCAATATTTAACAAGTGTAATGGCCGATAATTCAACAGACCATAAAAACAAGGTTTCCATGCCTCTCAAAGATAATATAAGCTTAACCAGAGAAGTTGTGGATATGGCCCATCCGCTGGGCCTTTCTGTAGAAGGTGAATTGGGAGTTCTGGCCGGTGAGGAAGACGAGGATACGAAATCCGAATTTTCAACCTATACAAACCCTCTTGAATTAGATCAATTCCTCCGAGAGACCGGTGTTTTGATGCTGGCCCCCACTATCGGTACCAAACACGGCCCCAACAAGGGTAAACCTGGACAAAAAGTTAAGCTTAATATTTCCCTGGCTCATGAATTACTGAAAATAGCCAATGGTATTAATGCTGAGATTGTTTTTGTAGCCCATGGAGCTTCAACTTTATATAAACAGGTTGTGGACTATGCTCGGGAGCAAATAAAAGAGCAGGGAGATCCTGCCGGCTCCTTAATAAACTGGTCGGAATTTGTGGGCACTGACTGGCAGCAGATTTTAGGGTTGATTGGAGCCGGATTTTGCAAGATTAATACTGATACGGAAAATCGCCAGACCTACCTGGCAGCCTTGCTGGGTGCTGTAAATACAGATAGCGCCAAAATTGATATTCGCTGGTACGAAAAAATAACTACCGATGCTCTAACTTTTAGTTATATACAAAAATTGATCATGGCCCGTAACTACGGTGTGTGGCATAAGCCCAAAATAAACGTAGAGAAATTCAAATTTGATTTAACCCGGTCAATTACGGATATAATCACTGCTGCAGGTTAATATTTTTGTTTAAACCTCGTAAAATATTTTGAGCCCTTAATCTTTTAGGTAAATATCTGTATTATACCCCTTGACTGTAATGCTGCCCGCTCCCGATCCAATTAATCCCTGCATTGATTTAATTCCATCCTCAATTTTGATCT
>JAZFSI010000215.1:0-5072 GCA_036446075.1 Fidelibacterota bacterium | reverse complement strand
TGACGGCAATTGGAAAAGCCCGCAAAACTACATTTTCGAGATTCATTTATGCCCTGGGTATTCGCCATGTGGGTTTTCATATTTCCCGGATCCTAGAGCAGGCCTTCCAGGGTAATATCAATGATTTTATGAAGGCAGATTTTGACAAACTCGAGGCTATTGACGAAATTGGGCCGATTGTCGCCAGAACCATAGTTCAATTCTGGAATGATGAATCTAATCGATCTGTAGTAGAATCATGTCTTTCCGAGTGGGTTGATTTAGGTTACGCAGAGATACAATCGGAACAAACTTTATCCGGCAAAACTTTTGTATTTACGGGAACTTTAAAAAATTTAACGCGCGCCGAAGCCCGTGAAATGGTGCTGGCTCTAGGAGGCAAAACCGCTGCTTCAGTCAGCAAAAATACAAATTATGTGGTATCGGGAGCGGGCGCCGGCTCAAAAGCAGAAAAAGCCCAGCGCCTGGGTGTTTCAATTTTAACTGAAGCAGAATTTCTGAGTCTTTTACGAGGTCTAAATTAAGCTGATTTAACTTTGGGGCCGCAGGTTCAAATGAATTTAAAATTAGATCACAGGAAATTTCACACTTCTGATTTTGAAAAACCGACTGGACTTTCCTTATTTTTACGGACCGCAATTTTATTGTTTTTTCTTTTGCCTCTGGTCCTTTTTTCAGGAAAGCCCCTCCTATCTTCCAAATTGATTGCCGAGGGTTTTAAAAAACCGCTTTACTTAATCTCCCATCCCGAAAATTCAGATCTTCTTTATGTACTGGAACAGGCCGGTAAAATCAAACAAATTCAAAACGGAATAAGACTGGATGTTCCCTTTCTGGATATTAGCGGCAGGGTGCATAAACCTTACAAACCCGGCGACGAAAGAGGCCTTTTAGGTTTCGCCTTTCACCCTCGCTACGCCCGCAATGGGCGATTTTTTATCAATTATATTAATCGGGATAATTTTACCGTTGTTTCCGAATTCTTTTTTTCCAAAAATAAAAATACTGCTGATCCTTCAAGCGAAAGGATATTATTTACATTGAAGCGGCCTTTTTCCAATCATAATGGCGGTGTTTATAAACTCATATCCGTAAATTAGACGGTACAAATTTTAAATAAGTTTTACAGTTAGGAAATCCCATGATGAAAATTGAAAATATTGTTAATGATGTTGTGTTAATTGTGCTTTTCAACCATGAACCTTTAAAGGAACTGGGTTTAACTGACAGCAAAATTTACGCCTTTGTGGTCGGATATGATGAAAATGGCGTGTGGGTAAAACATCCCAACTTTCCCCTGCCTTCACCGTCGGGGCTTAAAGCAAAGAAAAATCCGAAAAAAGCTAAAACAGTTATTGCTTCAATTTTAATTCCCTGGATTTATATTTCCTCCATCGTACATTTTCCCGGAGTGGAAGGTTTTGATTTTGAAAGCCCCTTCGAGATAAACGTCGGTTTTGACATAGAGAAAGAATGAGAACCGCAATCCGCATAAGTAATTTAAAAAAATCCTACGGGCAGACTACGGCCCTGAATGGTATTGATTTAACGATCAATGAAGGTGAATTTTTCGGCCTTCTGGGTCCCAACGGCGCCGGCAAAACTACCTCTATTAATATACTCACGGGATTGGTCCTGAAGGACAGCGGCATTACAGAAATTTTCAATCGAGATACGGTAAAGGATTATCGCTTTACTCGTTCTCAGGTCGGTATATCCGCTCAGGAATTATCTGTGGACTGGTTTTTCCCTTTGGAACGACTGCTTTATTTTCAGGCCGGGTATTATGGAATCACCAAACTTAAGGCAAAACCCAAAGTGGATGAATTACTGGAACGTATGGGATTAAACGACAAAAGAAAATCTCGATTGAGGGAACTTTCCGGAGGTATGAAAAGACGTTTTCAAATTGCTAAAGCTCTGGTCCATGACCCCAATATTATTATTTTTGACGAACCGACTGCAGGTGTAGACGTAGAGTTGAGACATGAACTCTGGGCTTATTTTAAAAGTCTGCACAAGCAGGGCAAAACAATTCTGTTAACTACCCATTACATTGAAGAGGCAGAAATGTTATGCGAGAAAATTTCCATACTTGACAAGGGTGTTGTCATAACAGAAGGAACGCCAAAAGAATTGACCCGCAAGCTGGGGCGTGCCGGCATTACCATAAACCTGACCGGATGGAAAGATGAGTTAGAGAAAGCTCTGGAATCCTATCAGTATACAAGAGAGAATGGGCGGCTCCATTTTACGGTTCAGGACCCGGAAGAGGTTATGCCGGAAATTATCGCAAAGCTTACCAAAAATGGTTGTTTTATTCAACGGGTGAAAACGACCAAATCATCTCTGGAAGACGTATTTCTCAGCCTGACGGGCAAAGGGATTAACGAATGAAAGGCATAAATTGGGTCGGTTTCAGTACCCTTACCCTTAGAGAAGTGGGCCGGTTTTTTTCTGTTTATCGTCAAACCATATTACCCGGTTTAATATCCACCACTCTCTATATCCTGGTTTTTGGGTTTACATTTCAAAGCAGGATTTCAGAAATTGGCGGAGTGCCCTATACTCTATTTATCCTGCCCGGATTAATTATGATGAACACCCTCACTAACGCCAGTTCCAATACAGCCTCCTCCATGATTCAGATGAAACTGCTGCAGCAGGTTCCTGACTTGCTCCAGGCCCCATTATCCAGCCTGGAGATTTCTCTGGCCTTCATAATCGGGGGCGCGGTACGGGGCATTATCAACGGTCTGCTTGTCTTAATCCTGGGGATTTTTCTGGTAGGATTACCCATTGACCAATTCTGGTTTACACTGGGATATATTATTCTGGTCTCCTGGTCTTTTGCCGCTATGGGTCTTGTGCTGGGTCAAATGGCAGATACCTGGGACCAGTTAGCCATGATGCAGAATTTCTTCTTAACTCCTTTGAGTTTTCTGGGCGGTATTTTCTATTCCATTAAAATGCTGCCGGGGTGGGCTCAAAACCTGAGTTTTTTTAATCCCATTTATTATATGATCAATGGCTTAAGGTACACAATTCTGGGAATATCAGATTCAAGCCCCTTAACCAGTTTTTTTGTGGCTCTATTGATGACCACGATCTTCACTTCCGCGGCCATCCTGTTAATGCGATCGGGTAAAAAACTCAAACAGTGAGAATTTGCCTGATTTCGGCAGTATTGGTTTTATGGGGCTCACTTCTCCCGGCTCAAGACAGCTTGCGGCACGAATCTTCCTGGAAACAATATGCCAGCCTGGGCGGCGCCAATGCTTCAAATTTAAACGGACCGTTCGCTTATTATCGCCTAAATCGCCGGACCACTTTTACTTTTCATGATTTACGTTTTTTTGCTTACGGTTTTGAAAAGAATTCATTTATTTATCTGCGTTATAAGTCCAGTAATAAAAAATTGAATTTTCCCCGCCTGTATACTTTTTCAACTATTTCCTACCGCAAAAACACACGCGCCGGCGTTAATCTGCAATATCACTTTAATCAGGGCGGCGGCTGGTTTATCAAAGATTACAGGTCCGGACATTTAAACCTGGAGGTCGGGCATGCATTCGATATGTCTGATTATTTAAATGAGAATCAAAAAACTTCGTATCTTAAGGGCGGAATTTACTGGGATCATGACACAGAAATATTTTCATCAAAAATCGAAGTTGAATATTTCTATCAAATCAGTGATCTGAATCTGAACAATCTCACCCGTACACAATTAGTTGCAGAATTAAATTTTCCATTGGTAAAAGATTTATCTATTAATATAAACTATGAGTTAGAGGCTTATGGGGAATCAAAAAACTCTGCGATTAATTCTACCACAATTGCCTTAAATTGGAGAAAATCATTGGGATGGAAATTGTAAAAAATGCAACCTCAGCCGTCACTCACAAGAATAAAATCTGCATAAAGGGGGAAAGTCATTATGGTGCAAAACAGATTATTAATATTTATTATACTGACTGCCCTGCTCGGTTCGCAGGAGATTAAACCGGATATTTCCTTTGAAAAACAAAAATTATTGATCTTGCCTGCTAAAGGCGGCGGAGAGCAGGAATCCATAGAAAACAAACTCATTCAGATTTTAGCATCTGAAGCGGCATCACTTGGCCGATATGAAATAATTGATCGAAATAAACTGGAAAAAGTAATGGAGGAACAGGCCCTTCAAATGACCGGTGTTGTAAATGACTCCGATCTGGTTGAATGGGGACGTATAGCCGGAGCCGGGGAAGGCATGATTCTGGATTTGATTAATTTTCACCAAAAAGGCGTCCCCCCCCATGATGAAGACGAAAAGAAAACCAATTTTTTTGATGTAATAATCAATATTGTTAACCTGACATCCGATAAAAAAGAGATAGAAAAATATCCTGATAATATTCAGACTGTGATCACTTTGAATGTCACTAAAATCGATATTGAAACCGGGACATCTGCTGATGCTTATTTCATTGACGTGGAACATACGGGCGGTAATAAGGGAAAATCCTTAAAATCTGCCTTAAGTCAGGTGCGCTCCCGCTTGTCATTAAAAATGCGCAGTATGTTTACTTTAACCAGCCAGGTTGTGGAAATAACCAACCGAGAGGTTACGCTTTTTTTAGGTTCCGATATGGGAGTTAAGCGCGGAACTTTATTTGAAATATCATCTCTGGATGAAAAACGGGAATTCCGCGGACGGGAAATCTCCATGCCGGGCCGGTCTGTGGCCCTGGTACGGGTAGCTGATTTGTCGCCGGATGCAAACCGGGCTGTTATCTTAAGAAAATGGGGTAATATTAAACCGGGGTTCAAGGCCACGGAAAAGGTATATTCATTTCCTGCCGGAATGATTCAATTTTATTACGGCAGCGACCAGGGTGACATTACTCTGCGCTTTAAAGGTATTTTTAAACCCTTTAATAAAGTGAATTATTGGGCCGGCTTTCAGCTGGGGCAGGTAAAAGATAATCGAAATGATCTGGATTTCATGCTTGGCATACCTTTTGGTCTAACCTATAACCTGATTCATACTCCGGCTTTTTCCCTGGGCGGTTCTTTTTCATTTCCCTTTA
>JAZFSI010000214.1:0-7106 GCA_036446075.1 Fidelibacterota bacterium | reverse complement strand
TGGGCGGTACTCATGGCAAAACATCTACTTCTTCCATGATTGGCTCACTTCTGTCCCAGGCAGAAATGGATCCAACCCTGGTGGTTGGAGGATTGGTAACAAATTTGAACACAAATTCTCTGTTGGGATCCGGAGAAATAATAGTTGTTGAAGCGGATGAATTTGACCGCAGTTTTCTGCAGCTTCGCCCCACTTTGTCAATAATCACCAACATTGAACTGGAGCATACTGACTGTTACCGGGATTTGGAAGATCTGCAGCAGGCTTTTATTCAATTTGCCAATTCATCTCCTTTCTACGGTGCCGTAATACTTTGTCTTGATTCCGTGGGCGTACAAGAAATAATCAGCGAAATTAAACGACCCGTTATTACCTATGGTTTATCCAGCCAGGCCACTTTCAGCGCAAATAATATTGAGTTTAAAAAATCAAACTCTGCTTATACCCTTACCAAAAACCGCACAGCTGTAATCGATATAAAACTGCAAATACCGGGGAAACATAATATTGTCAATTCATTAGCGGCGGCTGCGCTTGGATTTGAAATGGGGATTTCACCGGAAATTATAGCCGCGGGATTAGGCAGTTATGGCGGTGTTCGACGCCGATTCGAAATTAAAGGCATTTCAAATTCTATTTTAGTGGTGGATGATTATGCCCACCATCCTACTGAGGTACAAGCAACTCTGCAGGCCGCCAGAGATGGCTGGGACAAGCGTATTATAGCTGTATTTCAACCCCATTTATACAGCAGAACACGGGATTTTTATCATGAATTTGCAGCGGCATTCATGAATTCGGATATTTTTATAGTTACGGACGTTTATCCGGCCCGGGAATTGCCAATTAAAGGAATTTCGGGAAAACTTGTTGCTGATGCAGCCCGGGAATCGGGACATCGAAATGTTCATTATCTGCCGCAGTTGGATGATTTGCCGGATTTTCTCGATACCGTGACAAAACCGAATGATATGGTAATAACCTTGGGAGCAGGAACTATCTGGCGCTATGGTGAAGCATATTTCAAACATCTTAAAAACAAGGAAATGAAATAATGCTGCCCTGGGAACTTTTAAAAACTGTAATTAAAGGAAATATATTAGAAAATGAACCTTTGTCTAAACACACCTCCTTTGGAATCGGGGGACCGGCCCGATTTGTTATTTATCCTCTTGATAAGCAGGATTTGATCAGGATATTGAAATTTGCAGATAAATATAAAATGCCTTTTTTTTTCCTCGGGTCCGGTTCAAATCTACTGGTTAGTGATGCAGGTTTCGAAGGCCTGGTGATAACTTTGGAGAAATCATTTAAGAAATTAATCTTT
Organism: Fidelibacterota bacterium; assembly: GCA_036446075.1. Classification (GTDB taxonomy): domain Bacteria; phylum Fidelibacterota; class Marinisomatia; order Marinisomatales; family TCS55; genus JAZFSI01. The sequence goes on along the minus strand of JAZFSI010000214.1, from coordinate 5,779 downwards.
GAGGATAATCTCGTTCAGGCTGAAGCAGGAGTAATGTTAGGAAAACTGGTAAAATATTGTAAACAGAATCAGCTCACCGGCATGGAAAGTCTCATCGGTGTTCCAGGTACATTAGGAGGTGCAATATTTATGAATGCAGGCGCTTTCGGTAGTGAAATATCTAAAAAACTTCAGGAAGTAACAGTTATTTCTCTTAAGGGTATTGAAAAGAAGTACAGCCGTTCGGAGATGAAATTCGGGTATCGCAGTTCAAATTTCACAACTGAGGAAATTATTATCGCTGCCAAATTTGAACTGGATTTTTCAATAAAAAGTACCATTCACGATCTTCAGAAATTATCCAGTAAAACCAGGAAAAAATCGCAACCTTTAAAATTCCGAAGCGCCGGCAGTATATTTAAAAATCCATCAGCCGACAAGCCCGCCGGTTATCTAATTGACCAGGCGGGATTAAAAGGCATTAGAATTGGAGGCGCTGAAATTTCATCCAAACATGCAAATTTTATCATAAATATTAACAATGCGACTGCAGAAAATGTTGCTCAACTAATTGGCCGGGCCCGAAAAAAAGTATATAAAAATTTTGGAATTAAATTAGAACTGGAAATAAAAACACTTGGCTTTGAATCAGGAAAATTTGATCGATGACCAGAAAGAAAAGTAGATTTAAAATGAATACCCGCCTGATAATCGGCTGGACACTGTTTTTAACATTTATTTTATTAGTGTGGACTTCATTTAGGTGGGCCGACTACAACAGATTATTTAAGATGGGAGAAATCCGCATAACCGGTGATGCCATACTTGAAAAAAAGACTTATCAGAAAATTTTAGGTCCTCTTGGCAAAGCCAATTTTAATCAGATCAAAATTAATGATGTCAGACTTTTACTAGAATCCAACCCTTTTGTGAAGGCAGCAAGAGTCAGCCGATTATTCCCTAACACTCTCTCCATCGAAATTGCAGAACGCCGCCCAATCGCTATTTTAAACATTGATCCCATATTACTGATTGATATTGATGCTGTAATAATACCGGATAAAGATAATTTCAGCCAGGCCGCACCGTTACCAGTTCTCTCCGGATTTAATCAGTCTAAAGAACTTTACCCGTATGGATTGGAAACATATTCAGTTAAAGTAAAGGAAGCAGCAAAAATTTTAAAATATGTGATGGAAATATATCCGGAACTTTACAAAAATCTCTCAGAAATCACGGTAAATACGAAAGAAGAATATGAATTGATTTTGACCGATCGGCCAACCCGCGTCAAATTGGGTAAACAGAAAATTCTGGAAAAAATACAGATTTTGAAACAATTTGAATTGTCCCTGGAAGGTGTTGGGCAGCTTACTGATTATAAGCTCGTGGATATGCGCTATAATCGGCAAGTTGTAGCGAGAGAGTGGTCATGATGGGAACAGCACGCTACAGCGATCGAATCCAGACCGGCATGGATGTGGGATCGAATAAAATATGCTGTGCTATAACAGAAATTGATTCCGGCGGCAGCTCCGTAAAACTCCTGGGAATAGGGCTCGGCCCTTCCGGCGGTCTGCTGAAAGGATCTATCGTTCACCGGGACCAGCTAATCAATGGAATGGATTTTGCTTTACGGGAAGCTCAAAAAATGGCAAATCTTACAGTAGATAAATTGACTCTCGGTATATCCGGCAATCACATTCGCGGCATTAATACGCAAGGAGCCATCGCCATTCAAAGCGAAGGCGCGGCAGCCATGCATTTGCAATCAGAAATTACGCCAAATGATGTTCATTTGGTCTTAGATCAGGCTAAAGCCATATCTCTTCCTGTTGATCGGGATATTCTGCATGTATTACCGCAGGAATTTATTATTGATTCCATGAATAGCATCAAGGATCCAGTTGGACTGACCGGACGCAGACTGGAAGCAAAAGTACATTTGATTACCGCGGCAACAACAGCTGCCACGAATCTGGCCAGTTGTGCTGAAGAGCTGGGTATTTCTGTTGACGGTCTGATTTTTCAGGGACTTGCTTCCGGAATTGCGGTACTGGATGAAGATGAAAAAAAATTAGGGGCGGCCTGCATTGACATTGGCGCCACAACCACTGATGTTGTGGTATACCATGAAGGCGGGATAAGACATGCCGCAGTATTGGGAATTGGAGCCGACAGCATTACTAACGATATCGCCGTCATGCTGCAGATCGGGATTGAAGAAGCAGAAAAAATAAAATTGAAATACGGTTCTGCCAAAGCTTCCTTGTCCTCCCCGGAATTGGAATTTGAATTACTCACAAAGAGCGGAGGATTAAATCGAAAAATTTCTGAACATGAACTTTCTAGATATATTGAAGCCAGAATGATCGAAATATTACAATTAATAAAGCGAGAGATCGCACGCGGCGGCATTAAGGAAAAACTTACTTACGGAATGGTCCTAACAGGAGGAGGGGCAATGCTTAAGAATATAGTAGGCCTCGCTCAAGAAAATTTGGGAATTCCCGTAAGAGTGGGAAATCCCAGAAATATCAGCGGTGTGGTTGATATTGCCAATAGTCCCATTTATGCCGGTGCACTGGGTCTCGCTCAATGGAAGCAGTTAGGTAATGATATTACTTTGGCAAATTCTAAAATATCACCGGTTTATTCTGTTATAGCAAACGTCAAAAAATGGATTCAAGATTTTTTTTAAGAGTATGGAAATTCCACTACCAAAAACCAAAATAAGGAGATAACTCATGTTATTTGAGTTTGATGATATTGCAGAACAAAAAGCAAGATTAAAAGTAATTGGCGTGGGCGGCGCCGGCGGCAATGCTGTAAACCGTATGATTCAAGCCGGAATGAAGGGCGTTGATTTCATCGTCATAAATACGGATGCTCAGGATCTTGAGAATAATAATGCCGAAAATAAAATACAAATTGGGAAAAATCAGACAAAAGGTCTGGGTGCCGGCGCAAAAGCAGAGGTAGGTAAAACCGCCCTGGAAAACGACAGAGAAGCGGTCAAATCAATGCTGGAAGGAACCGATATGGTTTTTATTACCGCCGGCATGGGAGGCGGTACCGGTACTGGAGCAGCTCCCATAATTGCTCAAATCGCCAGAGAATTAGGGGCGCTGACAGTCGGCATTGTGACCATGCCTTTCAATTTTGAGGGTCCCAAGCGCATGCTCCGAGGCCAGACGGGTGTCAGTGAATTGCGTAAAGCCTGTGACACTGTAATTACCATTCCCAATCAAAAACTCATGGCCATTGTCGATAAAAATACTACGGTAGTAGAGGCTTTTAAACTGGCCGATTCCATTCTGCACCAGGCTGCCAAGGGCATTTCTGATTTGATAAATGTTCATGGCCTTATTAACCTGGACTTTGCTGATGTAGAAACTATTATGAAAAATATGGGCGATGCAATTATGGGTACAGGATCTGCTTCTGGCGAAGAAAGGGCTGTATTGGCCGCACAACAGGCTATTTCCAGTCCATTACTGGATTCTGCAACTATCAATGGAGCCCAGGGAGTACTGGTTAATATCACGGGAGGAGCCGATCTTACTTTAATGGAAGTTGACGAAGCTACTTCTATTATATTCGAGGAGGCCGGACGGGATGCCAATATAATATTCGGCGCAGTAATTGATCCATCGCTGAAAGATGTTATCCAGGTTACGGTTATTGCCACTGGTTTTAATCGAAAAGTAAAACTGGATGAATATAAAAATGAAAACTCGGAAGAAACGGGAGCTAGGACCACCCTTTCGAGAATTATCGCAGATCGGGCTAATTTTCCTCTGCACGAAAAAGAAAATGAAACGGGTAATTTCCCTCGTCCGGGCAATGAACCCAGTTTTTATTTCGATGATTCTGCCCCAGATTTTAAAAGCTCAAATCTCGATGTACCGGCATTTATTCGCCGGCAGCATGATTAACAGCTGCCTGTGACGGGCAAGGGTAAAAAATTCATTGAATTTTTTACGTGAAGAGTAAAAATTAAATTAATTTTTACTGTGATGAGAAAATATTCTAAAAATATTTTCTGTGACGGGTGACGGATTGGGAAAATTCGAGAAATTTTCCCTGTGACGAGTGACGAGAAAAATCAGAGGTTTTATATGAAATGTGACGCGTGACGGGTGAATATTTTTTTCATACGGTCAGGCTATAAAACAGAAATGAAAAAGATAAATTTAAGGTATTTTTTTAAGAAAATATTGACCCCGCATAAAAAAAAAGCCCCAATATCAATTGAGGCTTTTTATAAAAAGTAATTATTAAACTAAATCTTCTGTCCAGAGGCCCTCAGCTGATTTACAACTTTGCGAATACCGTTTTTATCGATCAGGCGTAATCCCTGGGTGGATACATTAAGAGTGATCCAGCGATTTTCATCTGGCAGCCAGAATCGCTTTTTTTGAAGATTAATATTAAACCGACGGCGAGTTTTGTTGTGAGCATGACTCACATTATTCCCAAACATTGGTTTTCTTCCGGTTACATCACAGACTCTACTCATTTTAAAAATCTTTCTTAATGATTAAGTGTTTGCCGAATACAGCCCGCGAAATTATAAATTTATTGGTTTCAATCCAAACTATTTTGATCGGGAAAACAATCCGGAAAATTCAGGGAATTTTCCGGCGACATGTCAAGAAGAATCCGAACATAATCAATCGAGCAGGAATTTTACTTCTTCTTTCCCGTCTGCCAACTACCTTCTTCTTCTGTTTTCATTCGTCACTCATCACTCGTAACACGTAACTGTTCTCCCCTCAGCCAATTGCCTGTCCTGTAATGAGCGAAGCGAATGTATCAGGGATTTCTTTTTTCCCCTCTGACTTCTGGCTTCTGCTATCTGACTTCTTCTTTTTCCCCTAATGAATCGGTAACTTTTAAATAATGAAAATTGGAAATATTAATATTAAATCTCCCATATTTTTAGCACCCATGGCGGGAGTTACGGATTACCCTTTCAGGCGTTTGTGCAAGGAACAAGGAGCCGGAGTAGTATATTCCGAATTTGTATCTGCTCACGGAATTATTCGCCAAAATATTAAAACTCTGAGAATGATAAAATTTTCAGAGTCAGAACGACCGATCGGTATCCAGATTTTTGGTGATTCAGCGGAGGTTATGAGCAAAGCTGCTGCTGCTGTCGTAAATAATTTTAAACCTGATATTCTTGATATAAATTACGGCTGTCCCGTACCTAAAATTACAAAAAAGGGAGCTGGTTCGGCTGCCCTGCGTGATCTTTGTCTAATGGATGATATAACTGTTGCAGTAGTCGAAGCTGTTAAGGGAATTCCGGTTACTGTTAAAATGCGGGCCGGTTGGGACAGCAGCAGTTTGGTTATTCCCGAAGCAGGACAGCGTTTAGAAAAAGCTGGAGTACAGGCTATAACTCTACATCCGCGTACTACGAAACAAGGTTATAAAGGCGCGGCAGACTGGAATCTGATTAAAGAATTAAAGGAAGCAGTTTCAATCCCGGTGATTGGGAATGGAGATATTAACAATACCAGCGATATGCTGCGCATGTTTGAAAGCACTGGCTGTGACGCTGTAATGATAGGCCGTGCAGCACTGGGAAATCCCTGGTTTTTTAAAGAGGCAGCAGCAGTATATAATAACCAGCCGGTCCCGCAGCCGCCCAGTACAGCTGAACGTTTTAAATTATGCCGGCGTCATTTTAAATATATGCTGGAATGCCACGGTTCCAGAATCGGGACCAACCTTATGCGGAAACACTTCGGCTGGTATATTAAGGGTTTTAAAGGAGCCTCTGTTATTA
>JAZFSI010000213.1:0-3581 GCA_036446075.1 Fidelibacterota bacterium | reverse complement strand
CTTGAGCGACCCGGACTTGAGCTCGACCGAGCCGAATAGCGCGCCACCTGCCTCGGCCGCCCTCCCGGCCTGCACCAGATCGGCCAGGCTCTGCGCCGCCGCGGGGCGAACCGCGGGCCCGGGGATTTTCTAAATCATAATCATCTGATTCAACTCTGGAAGTTGATCTCTGTTTTCCATCTATGCGGGCCAGTCTGCCGTAAGCGGGGAAGCGGGCCAGAGCGAAAAATATGGAGCCGTCCCTGGTCTTATAAGCAACTTTTTTATCCAATAAAGATTGGATCATGACCTGCATTGATTCTATATGTTCTGTGGCCCGGGGGTAGAAATCGGCCGGCAGAAGTTTGAGGCGCCTGCAGTCTAAGAAAAAAGCCTGGGTATATTTATCTGTAAGCTGAGCCAGGGTTTGACCACTCGCCTGTGATTTGTTAATTGTTTTATCATCCACGTCCGTGATATTCATAACGTGGGTAACTTTATAATTCTGTAGAATTAAGAATCGTTTAAGGAGATCTTCAAATAAAAATGTGCGGAAATTCCCCACATGGGACCAATCATATACCGTGGGACCGCAGGTATAGATGGAAACCTTATTTTTTCTCAGAGGAACGAATAATTCCTTTTTCCTGGAAAGGGAATTATATAGGCACAGGGCCATTACTTTTAACCAGTTTCATATATTTTTTGTCAATATGCAAAGAAATAGCCTGCTGCAGGGCATCAATCTTTAAAATCATTTTACTGTCTCCCTGCATTTTTGTAACCAGGCCCATCACTCCTTTCAAAGGACCTCCCAGAACTTCAACAGTATCGCCAACGCAAAAATAATCTGCAGCCCCGAACTCAATACCGCCCTCAATGGCCATTTTAATAGTTTTCATTATTTGATCATCAATAACAGCAATTTTGCCATGGAAGCGAATAATCGTACTTACTCCTCTGGTCTGCAGTATAAATATGGAATTTTTTAATTCGATACGCGCAAACAGATAAGAAGAAAAAAGAGGAATTTCAACCCATTTCATCCTGTCGCTCCATTTTCTCTTTTCTTTGATCAGGGGCAGATATGCTTCAATCCCATTATTTGTCAATTGTTCAAAAGCAACTTTTTCTGCTCTCGGTTTAGAACGAACTGCGATCCATTTTTCCATTAGTCAGACCAGGCTTCCTGTATTATTTTTTCTACTAAATCTTCAAAACTGTATCCTGCTGCTTCCGCAGCTTTGGGGACCAGGCTTGTTTCGGTCATGCCAGGCAATGTATTTACCTCCAAAAACCAGAATTTATCACCATTTAAACGAAAATCAACCCGTGAATAATGACTGCAGCCCAGTAAATTATGAATTTTCAAGGCTGTCTTTTGAATATATCCAGTCAAAATATCATTGATTTCCGCCGGACAAAAATAGGAACTCATACCCTGACTATATTTGCATTCATAATCATAAAATTCGTGGACCGGAACGATTTCAACGATAGGAAGAACCTCCTGACCCAATATGGATATTGTAATTTCGCGCCCTGGAATATATTTTTCAATTAAGACAGACGAATCATGGTCAAAAGCCAGTTTAATCCCGTCTTTTAAATCTTTCAAATTCTGATTTATCGTTAATCCCAGAGTGCTGCCCTCACTGTTTGGCTTTACTACCAGAGGAAATCCTAAATTCCCGGTCTCCCGAAGTTTTGACAAATAATTAGTATTCCTGCGGATATTTATCCAGGTCGGCGTCAAATAACCTGCATTTTTCACGAGTGTTTTGCTTTTATGTTTATCCATGCAGAGTGCAGAAGCAGTTTGACCGGACCCTGTAAATGCAATTCCATGCTGCTTTAAAAGGCCGGAGACAATCCCATTTTCCCCATCTCCGCCATGCAGAGCATTCACCACCAGGTCCACTTTTTTCAGGACGGGGATTAAGGGTTCAATTGATTCACCTACTTTTATCAGATCCACCTTATGCCCCAGCTTGCGGCAGGCTGCAGCAAGAGCATTTCCTGTTTTTATTGATATTTCCTTTTCAGGTGAATCTCCGCCCATAATAACAGCAATCTTCATTTATTACTTTTCCCAAGCAAAAGGTCTGCCCCTGCTTTCAAATTTTTCACAATATAGGTGGGTCTGAGCCCGGCGGGCAATTTATTAAAAGTTTCCTCTCCCCGGCCGGTTTTAACCAGCATGGAATCCATTTTTAGATTTGCTGCTGCTTCCATATCTGCAGTACCGTCTCCAATCATTAAGCTGTTTTTGAGAATAATATTAAAATCCTCGGCTGCGGTTGTAAACATTCCTGTGCCCGGTTTTCGAAATTTGGTAGCAGCAGAGGGATGGTCCGGGCAATAATAGATATTCAGTAATGGAATTTCATAATGTTTGAATTCATGTTTAATAAATTTATGGATTTCCTCAAGTTTATCTAAAACAATTAAACCTCTTCCCAGCCCCGATTGGTTGGTTATAATACAAAATCTATTACCGTTTCGGGCCAGGGCCTGTAGGGCAGGTATTGTAAACCTAAAAAAATTAAATTGGTTTATGGATTTTATATAACCCGGATCGAAATTCAGAGTGCCGTCTCGATCAAGAAAAATTGTATCGTATTTAATCATGGAATCATTTCTTTTCCTGTAGAATCCCTTAAATGAATCCCGCTGAATAAAAAATATACAAACCCAATTATTAATAAGGGTAAAAAACCTACGGCATGCAGAATAATTGCAAAGGCCTGAGCGTCGCCTAATTGTATGTTGAAAAGGCTGGTTAAAACATAAATGGCGGCGGCATGATAGGTTCCAATGAATCCGGGAGCTGCCGGAACAGAAATGGCCAGAGTTGTCGAAATTAATACAACACCGACGCCGGTCCAATCCAGGTCAATTTTTACAGCTTGTACAGTAAAATAGACCATAGCGAAATAAATTACCCATAGAAACAAGGTATAACCTGTTATTTCCAGGAGCTGGCGGGACTTTCTAATAGAGGTTAACCCATTAATTAATTTTTCTAAAAGTATTAATATTTTTTTTATACGATAATTTCCGGCCGCCTTCCATTGGGAAACATAATCGAAAAACCAGGCGGATTTCCTTTCAAGAATAAAAATAAAACCGAAGGCGCCCAGACCGGTAAATATTATTATGGGTAAAATATTCCCACCCCAGGCTTTAAACGGGTAAAATAAAGCGATAAATAAAGTCAGTACAATTAGGCCCAGAAAATCCAGAATTCTTTCTAATATAATTGTACCAAAAGCGGAACTTGTTTCCAGACCGGTTTTTTTATTTAGACTATAGGCACGTAAAATTTCACCGAGTCTAAACGGCAGCACTCCATTACCGAAATATCCAATCATGGTGGCCCCGAAAAGTGGATGAAATGAAATTTTTTCCAAAGGCGTTATCAACATTTGCCAGCGTTTAGCCCTGACAGCAATACTAAACACGATTAAAAAAATTACCAGTGATATATACCAGAAATTAACTTCTTGTAGTTTATTCCATAGCGTGTGAAAATCAACCTTTCCGAAAGCATAGAATAATCCTGCCAGACTGATAATCAGACCGAGGACAAATTTAAATCC
>JAZFSI010000212.1:0-16394 GCA_036446075.1 Fidelibacterota bacterium | reverse complement strand
ATAAAATCCTTCGATACTTCTGAATTTGCAATCAAAATTGCAGGAGAATTAAAGAATTTTCAGGCAGAAGATTACCTTGAGCATCGAGAAATTCGAAAGTTAGATCCATTTTCTATTTTTTCTCTGGTAACTGCCCAGGAAGCCATTACGTCCGCCGGTCTACAGGATACAAACCTCAATTTTGAACGGATTGGGGTAATTTTAGGAACAGGTGTAGGAGGAATTCAGACTCTTGAGCAGCAGCACGAAAACCTGATTGGCCGCGGACCCCGCAGAGTTTCCCCATTTTTTGTACCAAAAATGATCGCTAATATAGCAGCCGGGCAAATATCCATTAAATTTGGATTCAAAGGTCCGAATCATACTATTATTTCTGCCTGTGCTTCAGGAACGGATGCCATCGGTTCAGCTTTTCGTATGATCCAATATGGGGATGCGGATGTTATGCTGGCAGGTGGGTCTGAAGCATCCGTAACCGGTCTCACTATTGCGGGTTTCGGCAACATGAAGGCCTTATCAAAAAGAAATGAAAATCCTCAGGCTGCCAGCCGGCCTTTTGATAAAGACCGGGATGGATTTGTACTGGCCGAAGGGTCCGGAATTCTCGTCTTAGAATCTGAAGACCACGCCAGGCTGAGAGGCGCCCCTATTTTGGGAGAAATAGGAGGATATGGAGCTACAGATGATGCTTTCCATGTCACACAGCCCTCGGAAGGCGGAAAAGGAGCTATACAGGCTATGCGTTTGGCTGTCAATGATGCCGGAATAAATCTGGATGAAGTAGATTATGTTAATGCCCATGGTACATCGACGGTATTCAATGATAAAACCGAATCGGCAGGCATTAGTACTTTATTTGGCGAAAATGTCCGGAAAATGAAAATCAGTTCGACAAAATCAATGACAGGACATGCCCTTGGCGCCAGCGGAGCATTAGAGGCAATTGCCTGCATTAAAGCTATCCAGACTGGAATTCTGCCTCCAACGATCAACTATGCTGCTAAAGACCCGGAATGCAGCTTGGATTATGTCCCCAATATTGCTCAGGAGCAAAAGATAAACACAGCACTCTCAAATTCTTTTGGATTTGGAGGGCATAATGCTGTAATACTGATTAAACGCTGGATCTAATAAATAGTGACTTTATTTGATCGGCTCAAATCTTTTTTTCCCGCCAAATATTCCCTCAGACCCCTTGAAAAATTAATTAACTATAATTTTTCCAATCGGGAATATCTTTACCAGGCATTTACCCATAAATCAGTATCATCCGCACCTCGCAAAAACTATGAACGCCTGGAATTTTTGGGCGATGCGGTCATTGATATAATTGTAAGCAGAGAATTAATGCGGGAATTCCCTGCCGGAGATGAGGGAATATTGACCCAAAAACGATCTGCATTAGTACAAAAATCCTTCCTGGCTTCAATGGGCGATCTATTAAATCTACTGGATTTTATCATTATCGAGCCTACTGTAGATTTAAAGCAGTCTAAAATAGCTATCAAACAATCTGCAAATCTTTACGAAGCTCTGATTGGTGCAATTTTTTTGGATTCTGGAATTATACAAACTAAAAAATTAATCTTAAATACTATCTGGAAACACCGGCACCAAGCCTGGAAATCTGTTAATTACAAAGGTAATTTGATTGAATTATGCCATTCTCTCCAAAAAGAGAATCCCAAATTTCTTGTATCTCACATTTCTGGCCCTGATCATCAAAAACTTTTTGAAATTCAGGTAAAGATCGGGAAAAAGGTTTTTCCCAGCGGTGTCGGCAGCGATAAAAAGTCAGCGGAGCAGCAAGCCGCTCAATTTGCTATAGATTTTTTGACAGGTTAGAAAAAATCAGGGAATTTTCCCTGCTTCCCCCTGACAGCTAACTATTCACTTAACCGGGTTTAATCCTTTAATTTTATCCCTGATTTTTGCCGCAATTTCATAATTTTCCTGCTCTACCGCCTGGGCCAGACGTGTTTCCAAATTTTCTAACTCGGATGGAGCCGGTACAGAATTTATCGTCAAATCATTTTCAGTAATAGAAGCTTCCTCCATAACCTTCTTACCTACGAAAATTGGAACATCCAGACGTAAGGCGATGGCCAGAGCATCGCTTGGCCTGGAATCTATTTCCAGACTGCCGTTTAAATCCCCTTCCAAATTAAGTACAGAAAAAAATACACCGTCTTTAATTTTGTTTATTGACACTGACACTAGCCTGGAAGAAAATCCTCTAATTATATTAATTATAAGATCGTGTGTCAGCGGGCGGGGTGTTTTCAAAGCCTCCAGGGATAGAGCAATCGCCTGTGCCTCAAAAGCGCCAACCACAACCGGTAAAATTCTTCTGCCGACTATTTCCTGCAGTATGACTGTATAACTTCTATTAGCAGGATAATAGGCTATTTTATGGACCTTAACAGGAATCATTTAATCTTACCATATATTAATTTAACTATTGGGATTCCTATTTTTCAACTGATCTTATTTGCCGGCATCGGACAAAATGATTTTTAGACGGTCAATTTTTGTAACAGGTGTGGGATTGGTCTCATGCAGTAATGCACACCAGTAGCTGACCCAGTCGCCAAAATGAATAAGATGAACAAACCTTTCTGTCGTATTATCGCCGTCAACGGAAATAATTTCATGATCACCAGCCAAATCCCCTATTATTTCCCGTGTTATTTTCTGCCGTAATTTAGTGCGTTTATGATCTTTTTTATCCGTTAGCCAGAGGATGGATATATTACCCAATATATCCGTATTGTTTTCCCATCCAACTATTTCGTTGTGATTCATTTCCGGTAAATCATTATTAAAAGCCAGCATTTTTGCATTTTCATTGAATTGGCCCTTCCATCTGACAGCTATAAGGCCGGTCCCTTCTGTTTCGCCGTAAATTAATGGTAATCTTTGATAAATTTTTTGGGCAAGTTCCAGAGCGGGATTTGATACCGAATGCAAAGAATAATTTTTACGGGCTTTTAATAAAATATCAACAGCGCCTGAGATTTCAGATAATATTAATATACCAATCAATTCCAAATGATGAAGAAGATATAAAAGCGGAATAAAATTTAACGCTAAAGCAGCTCTGGGCTGATATCCGGGCGGGATTAATATAATATCATGACCTTGTGCTTTCATTTCATTGCTTAATTGACCGCCTGTGGAAATACCAACTATCATTTTACTCCTTTTGGCAGCGGCTTTATAAGCAGAAAGTGATTCTTCAGTATTTCCGGAATAAGAAGAGCAAATAATTAAAGTATCACTATTTACCCAGGCAGGTATACAATAATGGCGTAATACTTTTAAGGGGACCTTTAATTCATTTTTTGTCAGGGCGCGAACAATATCTCCCCCAATAGCAGAGCCTCCCATACCAATCACCAGAATACTTCTAATTTGAGAATATTTACGCTTTAAATTGATTTTATTACCAATTTCTGCGGCTTTTACCATATGATCCGGAAAATCATAAATTGCTTGGTACATATTTTCTGTATCAATTTTATTTTCAGCCATGCTAAAAGGTCCTGTTTAATATTAAATCTGTAAATTTCTGAAGATTTTCCCGATTATTTTCAGGAAATATTCGCAGAAATTCGTGTGCTTCATTTATATAATTGTTTACCATTTTTTCAGCCTGAGATCTGATGTGGTGATTACTAAAATAATCTCGAAAATATTTAATTCTATTTTCACCTTCCATTTTATGACCCGTTAATTTTACATTTTTCCAGTTTTCAGGATCATTTTTCTCAGCAATGATAGTAAGAACTGTTTGTTTACCTGCAGAAATATCGCTTCCGAGAGATTTACCCATATTTTCAACTTCTCCGTATATTTCTAAAATATCATCCTGCACTTGAAAAGCCAGACCCAAAGAAATTCCATAAGAATTTAAGGTTGTCAAAACTGAGTTATTCTGTCCCGCCAGCAAGCCGCCCAATTCTGCACAAAAACCTAAGAGTGATCCTGTTTTTTTTGAAATCATTTCTAAATATTTTTCCAACTGGATATGACTTTTATTTTCAAAGTTTTTATCCATCCCCTGACCTTCACATATGGTTAAAGTTACCTCGTTGAATCGAGTCTGAATTCTTGGTTTTAAGGTGCTGAGAAGTAATTGGGCCAAAACAAATAAACCGTCTCCCGCCAATATTGCGGCGGAATTATCCCATTTTTTATGGACAGCCGGTTGTCCATGCCGAATATGGTCTTGATCCATTATATCATCATGAACCAAGGTAAAATTATGCATTAATTCTACAGCCAATGCACCTTTCATCAAATTTTCGGGGTCTGCTTTAAAGGCCTGTCCTGACAGATGCACCAGGATGGGTCGTAAACGCTTTCCTTTTCCTTTTAGAACATAGCGGATTGGATCGTAAAGATATTCAGGCTTCTCATTTAAGGGTAATCTATGAATATTCTTTTCAATTTCCCCTTTAAGGAATAAGATGTGATCGTTAAAAGATTTAATGTCCGGCCTCAAGCTCCAGATTCCCGAATGACTTTAGTTTTGACAGAACTAATTCCTGTATTTCTTTCATGTGTTTCTCTGTGTCAGCTTCAAAACGACACACAATTACCGGTTGTGTATTTGAGGCGCGCACTAAACCCCAGCCATAGCCAAATTTAATGCGGACGCCGTCCACTGTAACGCAATCGTAATTTGCTTTGAAATAATCTGCGGCTGCTTCTGCTATGCGAAATTTTTCTTCATCTGATTCTGTGCCCAGGCGCATTTCCGGGGTCGAATAATACCGTGGAATTTCGGCTTTCAATTCAGAAAGTTTTTTACCGCTGTTACTTAATGTCTGCACTATTCTTGCGGCCACATATATGGCATCATCATATCCATAATAATCATCTGCAAAAAAGATATGTCCGCTCATTTCTCCGCCAAATCTACAACCCAATTCACTCATTTTCTGCTTAATGAGTGAATGTCCTGTTTTCCACATGACCGGTTTACCGCCATATTTAATTATCATGTCTTCCAGGGCTTGACTGCACTTCACGTCAAAAAGAATATCATCTCCGGGGCGCACAATTTCCGGCAGAAATAAGGCCATGAGTTGATCTGCCCAAATTATATCTCCAGTTTCATCAACTATCCCAATTCGATCTGCGTCTCCATCGAATGCAATTCCAATATCGTGCTGACCCTGTTCCATAATCTGAATTAAATCTTTAAGATTTTCTTTTACGGTAGGATCCGGGTGATGATTCGGGAATGTTCCATCAACGGTGCAGTACAGCTCAGTGAGGTTTAGGCCTAATTCCCGAAAAATTTGAGGAGCAATCAAAGCGCCGGCTGCATTTCCGCAGTCCAGGACAACTTTCAGAGGATTTGTAATATTTATTTTGTCTACAATCATCCGCCTGTATTTATTTAAAATTTTATACCCGGCTTCAATTCCTTCGCCGGTCTCAAAATCCTGCTTTTCTATAATCTTGCGGATATCCTGAATAGAATTACCGTAAACCGCTTTCCGCTCCAGAGACATTTTGAAACCATTGAATTCCGGAGGATTATGGCTGCCTGTGATTTGAACGGCTCCGGCCACTTCTAAGTGGAACATACTAAAATAATTCGCAGGAGTAGGCAGTATTCCTATGTTGATTACATCTACACCCGTGGACATAACCCCTTTTTTAAAATGTTTAATGAGGTCCGGGCTGGTCAATCGTATATCTCCGCTTAAACTTATTTCTTTTCCCCCGCTGCGTTTTACAAAAGTACCGAATCCTTTTCCTAAGGATTCGACTACTTCGGCAGGAAAATCTTCTGTTACTTTTCCACGTATATCATATTCTCTAAAAATATATTTATTTATTTCCATAAGTACACTGTTTCCTGATTTATTGAATAATAAAATTAATACTTAATTAAACAGTATAAAAACCCGTATCACAGTCTTAAATGCCTCAATAATATAAATTGTTTAATTTTCATCTAAACTTGGCGGTTTTCTCAAATTTTTCTTTAATGATTGTTTTTTCTTAGCCCGAATTCTGCCTTCATCAGCGGCGCGAGGCAAGAGGGTCTTTATCCTTCTTTTAGGTTTTTTGTTCATTTCATTTAATTTTTCCTGCAGCCGTTTCAAACATATTTGTTTATTCCGGTACTGACTTCTCTCATCCTGGCAGGTAACAACAATCCCAGTTGGTAAATGAGTAATCCGGACGGCGCTATCAGTTTTATTTACATGCTGTCCCCCTTTCCCGCGGGACCGGAAAGTATCAAAGTGACACTCTTTCAATAAGCTGTTATATTTTGGCGAAGGCATTATAATCGCAAAATTTAAAAACCGGTGATTTTCCGTAAAAAGCCCCCTGCCCGGGATAATTTTTCAAGGGCTTCTGATTTACTGCAATTGCATTTTATCATAACTACAGCCAGTTTAACAGACATATCTGCATCCTTAAGTTTCTTCTGAGCTTCTTTATCAGATAATCCTGTTAATTTGGCGATGATTCGTGCACCGCGATCAATCAGCTTAGCATTTACTGCCATAAGATCTATCATTAAATTACCATATACTTTTCCCAGGCGAATCATGGTTGCCGTAGAAATCATGTTTAAAACCATTTTTGTGGCCGTGCCTGCTTTCAATCGAGTTGACCCGGTAATAACTTCAGGACCAACATTAACACTTATAGTCACATCTGCATTTACTTCTAAAAACGGTCTGGGATTACAGATTAAATAAATTGTTTTTGCACCTACTGATTTCCCGTACTCCAGCCCAGTCCGGACATAGGCTGCGGCTCCGCTTGTGGATATTCCAATCACCGTATCTCCGGACTTAAGCCCAAAATCCTCAAGATCAGCCCGGGATTGATATTGTTTATCTTCGGCGCCCTCAATTGATTGACGCAGGGCCTTGTCGCCGCCGGCAATTATTCCATTAAACCAGTCCGGAGGAGCAGAAAACGTGGGCGGTATTTCCGATGCATCCAGTACACCTAAACGGCCGGAAGTACCTGCCCCCATGTAAACGATCCGTCTTCCTTGAGAAATAGCAGCACATGTAATTTCTACGGCAGCAGCAATTTGCGGAATTATTTCCTTTACCTTGAATGCTACGGAAGTATCTTCCCGATTGATTATATCCAATATCTCCAAAATTGATTTTGAATCAATATCCAGGCTATTAATATTTTGTTTTTCAGTTATCAGGTGTTTTCTTTCAAATTTTTCCATATAAAAAATTACTAATAAAGTATGCTAATTTCTTGCTTTGATTCAAAGATTGATGTAAAAAAGTTATAATGTTCAAGCTATATTGGAGTTTTAGAACAAATCCAGGCAGATGGATATTAATAACAGTATTCATAAAGAATAATTATTAAAAATATTATTCTTATTCATGGTCATAGAATTTCTTCTTTTTCTCTTTTTCAAATTATTCTACTCAAAGACTGAAATATATCCGAATTTATAGCGAAATTCCCGGTCTAATATTCTTATAAAAACATGAAAAAATTAGATCTATATATTAGCCGCCAATTTCTTTCTACCCTGGGGATTACACTTTTTGGATTCATCTGTGTAATTCTGATTGTTGATCTGATTGAGAATCTTGATCGATTTATTGATAATTCAGTGCCTTACATTAAAGTTTTTTACTATTATTTCTATGCACTGCCTTGGTTTTTAAATATTGGACTGCCTATGTCAATGTTAATTTCCACGGTTCTAACTATTGGATTAATGGCTAAACGGAATGAATTGACTGTAATTAAGTCATCGGGAGTTAGTTTATATCGTTTTGCCTTACCCCTACTTTTAATTGGACTTTTTGTGAGTTTTATTTCGTTTGAATTAGACAATGTTCTTGTGAGCCAGGGTAATAATAAACGTTATGATATTGAGCAAAAATACATGAAAAAAAGGGCTCATAAAAGATACCGTAATGTATTAAAAAATGTATTTATTCAAAAACATGAAACCAGACATATTGCAATTAATACTTATAAAGTTAACCAGCAGAATGGAATTGGAAATACAGTAATTAATCTTGAAAATGGGATCATTAATCAGCGCATTGACGCAGTTTCGATTACCTGGATTGATTCAATGAAAACCTGGGCCTTGACTGATTTCTCAATTCGTAAATTTTCCGAAACCGGAGCCATAATTAATCTGTTTATTTCAAAGCAGGATAGTTTAATTAATTTGGGCTTTACGCCGGAAGATGTTACCCAGCAGTCCAAATCACCTGATGAACTTAATTATGGCGAATTAACGGCCAGAATTATACAATTAAAAGAAAATGGAGTTAATACCACACGCTGGGAGGTTGACCGTTATTTTAAAATTTCATTCGCCTTCACTAATTTAATAATTGTTATGTTCGGTATTCCCCTGGTAGTGTTAAAATCTAAAGGTGGACTTACATTTGGAGCGGGTATGGGTATTTTTGTTATATTTATCTATTATGCATTTTTAAAATTTGGACTTTCACTGGGGTATAAAGGAATTTTGGAGCCCTTGGCCGCAGCCTGGATAGGAAATATATTATTTTCCCTGGGCGGTATTACCTTAATGCTTACTGCCAGAAAATAAAAAAGACGGGAAATATTAAATAGACTAAAAGTATTGATGCTTATTCTTTTGCGGGAGATTCAACTTCCTCTTTTAATATTTGTTCAGTCTTGGTTTCAAGTTCGGGAGCCGGGCCTCCCTGTATTTTTTCTTTGCGGCTTTTAAAACTGGTAATTGTAAAACCCAGGGAAAGATTAAAACCTTTCATTGTCTGAAACCAGATCCCGTTTCTGAAAGCAAAACCAACATCAAAAATCATGGGACCTTTGTGGATTCCAAAACCCATCCCCAATTCCGTATTGTCCAGGCCTGCCCAGGCAAATCCGATTCTCAAAGGCATTCCCTCAAAACGGGTTAACTCTGCTCCCACCGACCATTTCCAGCCTGCCCGGGCAAACAGGCGATCTTCAAAACCGGTTATTAAATCGGAACTGAGTAAAAGATCATCTTTTTTTAGAGATGTTCCAAAGCGCAAAATGGCAGGATAATTTGTTTTAAATTGTTTTGGTTTACCGTTTTTATCGAGATTATTGACCACTTTGGATGAACTTCTGAAAGGTGCCCCGGAAGAAAGATTATCGGCCCTGAGGGAATCAATGGTAAATGTATAAACTACTTTATTGCTGTCATTGAGTGTTTCCCCTCCCCAGGTAAAATGAAAAAGATCATCTCCGTTCCCATATTGATTATCAGGCCCTGCAAGAATATCCTTGATCATGGATGGTTTATTCCAACTGATACTGCCCAGGGCATTAATGACCGAAAATCCAAACCTCCACCCGTTAATCTCCTGAGAACTGATACCGATGTCTAATGCAATACCGGTTCCTCCGATCCCCTGGCGTAATTGATAAGTTCCGGATCCATAAACACTTGTGGGCGTTGTCACAAATTCAGAAAAACTTGAATCCGGATCAACACCCAGGTAAAACATTCCCTGCAAATATTTCAAAGTCATGCCTAAAGCTAATTTCTGGTACGGGACGGCGAAGGAAAAACCAATTTCATTCACGCCCATTATTTCATACTGAAATTTCAGGTCTAACACTGGGTTGTCTGCGTTGCCTTCCAGAATCAAGCGGATCAAATCCGTCGGAAATTTATAATCTGCCATGATCAGCATATTGGAAGTCAAGGCCATATTGCCCGAAGCATAATTCAATCCCGGAAAAGCCATGTGATAGTCGGAAAAGAATTTGAGTCCTCCGGCGTTATCCAAGCGGTTTAATAGAGCATCTTTGTCACTTTGATTGAGGGTATCACCACTGAGCGAATTCAATGCCGCCAGAGAAAAGTAATTTCCCATGATTCCAATATCAAAACCTGCCACCTGCAGCATAAAAGGTTTGTCAACCTGGTAAGCCAATAGAGCAGGATTATACCCTACCGTAAAGATGCCGTCAGCAATGGTTGAATAGGCGCCGGCCAGAGCTACAGCACGGGGATCTCGCTTGACCTGGGAAAAGACCGTTGAAAACAATAAAAAACCTGTAAAACCGTATAATGCTGATTTCCGCATCATTTTTCCTGATCTGCAAGAAATTGGGTTCGCTTTTTTTGTGAAAGTAGTTTAGCGCCAGAACTGGATAGAGTAAAATACCAGCCGCTCATGTCAGAAACTGAAGAATTGGAATCCTTTATTCTTATCCTGATACTGTCTGATAATGCTGCAGAAAGAGAATTAATTCCGGCAGTGGATGAAGGTACCCAACTGAAGGAGTCCACATTAGCTGAACCTGCTGTTATCTCAGTCCAATCATCCTCATTTGTTAGATCAGGATCTGTACCGGCGGAGTAATGAATATCGATTTCTGCAATACTGCCGTAAGTTTTCCATTTTATGGTAGTTTCACTGGTTTTAAGCAGCGTTTCACCGCCATTGGGCATAATCAGAGCAAGTTCGTCCGGCGCTTCGTCCATCATTCCAGTACTGCTGAGGCGGAATATTATTGTGGAATTAATATCAATGTAGTCTGAAAGGGACAGAAAAACACTTTTTCCCCCGGAACCGTTTAAATGAAATCTGGGCGCGGTGAAATGATCTCCGGGATCAGTAATTAAGATGATTCTATCGGGGCTGATGTCACTGCTGTAAGCGGCAAATCCCGGTTCCCGCACGGACCCTGCATGGGCTGTTGCAGTGTTTGTGGAATAAAAACTTACAGGGTCGGGCAGGGGTATTTTTAATAATGTATCCACATATGATATAACTGTATCCATAATTGAACCGGAACTTTTCACAAGATAGGTTAGCCCGTTTATACAATCAGCATAATCATCCATTACTTCAAAAATAAAAATAATTCCAAGGGCGGGATCGAGACTGTCGCATTGGGAAATAATATATATGCTGTCCGTACTCGACCAGCCTTCTTTAACGACCATGCTGTCCCGGTACATAGACAGGGCGGCCGCTGTTGTATCTAAGGGAAAAAATGTTTTATCGGACAATAAAATGGAAATTTCTCCACCGGAAGGAATTTTATTTTCCACCGTTCCTGTTAAACTGGCGGACTGGAGTGTATTACGAATTCGATTGCGTGTTCCTGCATCCATTTCTGCAATGGGTGTATTTGTTACAGATAGGAATGTCAGCGGTTCCATGATAATCTCAAAAGGACTAATCATACGGAATTTCCCCCCGATTGTAGCCCCTGCTTCAATAGTACCCCGCCCGTCGATTCTGGCCCGGGAACGAATTTCTATGGATTTGGGATTAAAAGACATTAAATCAACTATTGTTGATTCACCGTCAACCGGCCCGGCAGTGGAACTATCGGTATAGAGAATAGATCCGGGTGCTTTAAATTTGAGCGTTGTTGTTCCTTCCCGGCTAAGGCGTACAATAGTTTTGGCAGTATCTCCAGCCTGCACAGGACTGGCCAATGTGGAAAGGGCAGCCACAACAGCTGAATCTCCCATCTGATTTACAGCCACAATATCAAAATCAAGCACAACCGGTAGACGGATACTGCTTAACATTTCAATTTCCAGCTTAACATCAGAAAAGATAAAACCCGAAAATCCCATGGGCATGCCGTCAATTGAAATTTCCGTGGTGGGAAATTCCTGGATAATATTTGCCTCCAGGGATTCAAAAGCCAGTTCATCAATCTGGATACTGATTGATATAGCTCCGAAATCACCGCCATCCAGAGGTATATTTGCAGTCTGGGCTTCTAGGCCGGCACTTATTTCAATGGTCATTTCTGTTAAAACACTGTCTGCTCCTTCAGGGTTAGAGAATGAATATCCATCCAGATCAAATGTTTTACTGATAGAGGGCAGCCCGTCACTCAGAGTTGTATCGAGTTTAATTGAATCAGCTCCAGCGGGAGGGATAAAATTGCTGAAATTTAATCCAAAGTCAAGGTCGAATGGATAAGTGCTGCTTAAATTAGAAATGATAATTTCGTTAACACCAAATCCAGTTCCTGATTCTAAGATTCCTTCATAAAGTTCCAGTTCTCCGGGAAATGCAATCTCCGGCAGACTTATGGGCAGTTCAGTCTCAGAAATTTGAACAACTGCTGAATCAATGCCTGTAATTTTCAGCCTGATTGCAAGATTCACCTGAACAGAATCACCACTATTAATGGTAAGAGTAGCAGCTGTTGTAGAAGCTATTCCGAATCCTATTTCCATGCGAATGCCATTGCCCAGGCTGTCTCCGCCCAAAGCTGTAGGCTCAGGTGCGAAAATATCATCTTTTAATAAACTGCTCTCCGTATGATTGGCCAGAACTTTGGCCGGCGTAATAAAGTCCGTTGATAATTTAAAATCTATATCAACAACAGCGGTGGGTAAACCATTGTTAATAAGTGTTGTAGAGAAAAGACTGGAGTCAGTTACATCGTCTGGAATTATGATATATGCATCAACTGATGTTATAAAATCCGGTAATTCATCCTCCGGAATTTCCGGAAGCGATAAATTTATCTGGATGGTTGTGTCAAAAGCAGCGGCGATTGTATTCCAGGTTGAGGCTGTAATGGTTTTATCTTCGTCGGACGGGATAGAAAATGGCAGATTATTTTCATCAAGCAGCCCTGCTGGAGCCAGTGGAATTGAGATATTTATGGTAGTATCCATGGTTATAGTCAATTCTGGAGAAGAAACAGGATCCTGGCTATAATCAATCTCCTGATTAAGAACAATATTTAAGATATCTGAACTGATGGAAGTATCAGGTAGTTCACCCTCAAAAACCAGCTGCATTCCCAGAGAATCAGAAGTTGGAAATATTTGTTTATTATCCACCATCCCCTGCAATGAATAAGTTTTTTGAACCAGGGGGAATGATAAATCAAAAAACCAGGTGGGCAGTTTGAAACTAGTGGGATTTTGAAAATCGCAGCTTAGGCTGGTAATTAACAGAATTGCTGTAAAAAAGGAAGATAATTTTTTAAAATGTCCTTTAGAACGTCTATAATCAGGCATTTTATTTTTCATCGGTTTTTAAAACTAAACATAGGGGAAATTGGTTAAAATAATAGACCTTTCCCACAGAAAAAAACTCCACCGTAAATTATGGAGTTCTTTAAATATTCAATAAGCGGTTAATATCGATAAGAGTCAGGTTTATAAGGCCCATTTTTTGAGATTCCGATATAAGCGGCTTGTTCATCGGTTAATTCAGTTAATGTCACACCCAAATGATCCAGGTGCAGCCGGGCTACTTCTTCATCCAGTAGTTTGGGCAGCAAATATACTCCAATTTGAGGGCGTTCCCGGGATAAGGCGATCTGAGCCAGAACCTGGTTTGTAAATGAATTTGACATTACAAAGGCCGGGTGGCCGGTAGCACAGCCTAAATTCACTAATCTGCCTTCCGCTAAAATAAATATTTGATGATTATCCTTGAAAGTATACCGGTCAACCTGCGGTTTTATCTGCTCCCGGCTGACCTCAGGATCGGAATTCAAATCATTGATCTGGATTTCATTGTCAAAATGCCCGATATTGCAGACTATGGACTGATCCTTCATTTTTTTCATGTGATTTAAAGTGATCACATCTTTATTCCCGGTGGAAGTAACGTAAATATTTGCTTCTTCAAGAGCCTGCTCAACAGTAACGACTTCAAATCCTTCCATGGCAGCCTGCAGGGCACAAATTGGATCGATTTCAGTTACTAATACGCGGGCGCCAAAACCGGACATGGACTGAGCACAGCCCCGGCCCACATCACCGTATCCGCAAATTAATACAGTTTTTCCGGCTATCATTACATCCATTGCTCTTTTAATTCCATCTGGAAGGGATTCTCGGCAGCCGTAAATATTATCAAATTTGGATTTGGTGACCGAATCGTTTACGTTATAAGCTGGGAAAAGCAATGTCTGGTTCTTTTCCATTTGTAAAAGTCGATGGACACCTGTTGTAGTTTCTTCCGATACTCCAATTATCTTGTCGGCAACGGTATGCCAGAACATGGGATTCTTAGATAAAACGTCACGCAGAAGGTTTTCCACCACGATTTCTTCCTCAACTTCCGTTTCAATTTCAGGTAACGTTCCATGCTTAAGGTAGTTTTCTTCTAATTCAAAACCTTTATGAATCAATAAAGTAACGTCTCCTCCGTCATCCACAATCAAATCCGGTCCGGAATTATCCGAAAATGTAAGAGCCTGTAAAGTACACCACCAATATTCCTTTAAAGATTCTCCTTTCCAGGCGAATACCGGGATACCGGTCTCGGCTATGGCTGCGGCGGCCTTATCCTGTGTCGAAAAAATATTACAGCTCGCCCAGCGAATATCTGCACCCAATTCGGCCAATGTTTCTATTAATACTGCAGTTTCCACGGTCATATGCAGGGAACCGGTGATTTTTTTTCCGGCCAGGGGTTTACTCTTTCCGTATTTTTTACGAGTTGCCATAAGACCGGGCATTTCTTTTTCGGCAATGCCAATTGCTTTACGCCCAGCTTCTCCCAGGGAAATATCTTTTACTTTAAATGGTAAATCCGATATAATTGCAGTTTTTGTTTCTGTCATTTCCATAACCAATTCCTAATTTTTTAAGAGTTCTTGTAACTTCTGGATCATATCTGTTTTTTCCCAGGAAAATTTATTGTTATTTCTTCCAAAATGTCCGTAGGCAGAAGTTTCCAGATAGAGAGGCCGCTTTAAATCCAAATGTTTGATAATGCTGGCCGGTTTAAGGGGAAATATCTTTATGGCTGCGGCCATTAATGATTCATCACTTACTTTTCCCGTACCAAAAGTCTTTAAATAAAATGATATGGGTTCCGCAACTCCAATACTGTACGAAAATTGCACTTCGCATCGTTTTGCTAAATCCGCAGCCACAATGTTTTTGGCAATGTAACGAGCCATATAAGCTGCAGAACGATCAACTTTAGAAGGATCTTTTCCTGAAAAAGCGCCACCGCCATGGGGAGCATAACCACCGTATGTGTCAACAATTATTTTCCGTCCGGTGAGGCCTGTATCAGCCTGGGGTCCGCCGGATACGAAGCGACCCGTCCCATTTACGATAAATGAATTTTTATAGGGTAATCCGCATTCCTTTAACACGGGTAAAATAATTTTGTCTATTACTTCTTTGGAAATAAATGCATGTTCTTTTTCTTCGGACCCGAATTTTTCCAGAAGATCATCATGTTGAGTAGCAATAACAACCTTATGAATTGCTGCAGGTTCACCATTTTCATAAGCTACTGATACTTGAGATTTTCCATCGGGACGCAGCCAGGGTAAGGTACCATTTTTTCTGAGCTTGCTCAATCGTTCGGTGAGTCTATGCGACAGGTGAATAGGCAGGGGCATAAGTTCCTTAGTTTCGTCGCAGGCGTAACCGAACATTAATCCCTGATCTCCAGCGCCCTGTTCACGGTTTTCCGATTCATCAACTCCCTGGGCAATCTCCGAACTCTGTTGATGCAGTTTTGATATTACCTGAACATTCTCCGCATTCATACCGTAGGCACTATCAGTATAACCAATATTTTTAAGAGTATCTTTGACGATTTTTTCTACTTCTACAAATCCTTTCGTCCGGATTTCACCGGATACAACCACCATGGCATCAGTTACCAAAGTTTCGCAGGCCACATGTGATTCCGGATCCTGCCTTAAAAGATCATCCAAAATGGCATCGGATATGGCATCGCAGACCTTATCGGGATGCCCTTCCGTGACAGATTCGGATGTGAAAATAAATTGGTTCATATATTCCTCGATATGTAAATAAAGACAGATAATTTAAGATGATTATATAATAAGCACCAACTGCCAACTGAAACAATAAAAGTTGTTTTCAGCAATATTCTGAGCCGTCGCGGCCGACGATCCGGGTCTTAATCTGCAAATTTTCCAGTCTGGAGTTTGATAACACAATACTATCTTCAATTTTACACTTTTGGATGTGAGTATTATCCATGACGGTTACAAAGGGACCAATGGTGGAATCCAGCAAAGTACAATTTTTTCCAATAAACACAGGTTCTAAAAACGTACATCCTGGATAAGCTGCATGAGACTCTTTTAAGAGCCTGCGATTTGAATTAAGGAAAGTTTCCGGTATTCCCATGTCGAACCAATCGTCCAGGGTAAATGCTTCGAATGGTTCTCCTTTTTTAAGCATCAGATCCAAAGCATCCGTAAGCTGGTATTCTCCGTGGTTTCGGATATTTTTCTCAATCAGGATTTCAAGAGCATTTTTCAATTTACTCTGATTTGAAAAATAATATAGACCGGCAATAGCTGATTTTGTTGGTGGATTATCAACTTTCTCATAAAATCCCTTTATTTTTTTACCTGATAAATCTACAACTCCGAATCGGCTGGGATCTTCTACC
>JAZFSI010000211.1:0-11150 GCA_036446075.1 Fidelibacterota bacterium | reverse complement strand
CCTTTCCCCGAGGAAAGAATCAAAGAATTATCTGAGCAGGTTCAGGCGTTTATTGTACCTGAGATCAATTTAGGACAGATATCACTGGAGGTAGAACGCTGTGCCGCAGGGAAAGCGAAAACTATCGGCGTAACCCATGCGGGCGGCATGGTGCATAATCCTCAGAAAATTTTGAATGCCATAATACAAGGACACGGAAAATGAATAAAACTGCCCCGCTGACTACAAAATTACATATTCCTGAGCCGGAAGAAAAAATGGCCCACCCCATGGACAAATTCCTGCGTACGGAACGATTCCCCCACATCTGGTGTCCTACCTGCGGAATCGGTACAATCGTTACAGCCTTTATTTCCGGACTGCAAAAATCACAGCTTGATATTCAGAAGGTTTGCGTTGTTTCAGGAATTGGCTGTTCAGGGCGTGCAGCAGGGTATCTTAACCTGGACTCGTTTCATTCCACTCACGGCCGGGCAATCCCTTTTTCCACGGGTTTAGCCCTGGGAAACCCAAAATTAAAGGTTGCTGTAATCAGTGGAGACGGAGATATGGCCGCCATTGGAGGAAATCATTTTATCCATGCTGCCCGGCGAAATGTAGATATGACCATTATTTGTATTAACAATTTTAATTACGCCATGACCGGCGGCCAGGCCGGGCCTACAACTCCTGCAGAAGCAAATGCTTCCACTACACCCTATGGAGCTTATGAACGGCCTTTCAACCTACCCTTTTTAGCAGAATCCAGCGGAGCAGTATATGTTGCCCGCTGGACAGCTCTCCATATTCGCCGTCTGGCTAAATCAATTTCGGAAGCCTTATTGAAACCTGGTTTTTCCTTTATCGAGGTCATTTCTCCCTGCCCGACCCTTTATGCCCGTCGAAATCGCTTAGGCACAGGGTTGGACAGCATGCGTTTTTACCATGACAATGCGGTCATAGAACATGGAGCTAACACCGGTGATGTAGATATCGAATTTCAAAAAAGTATTACCGTAGGAAAATTTGTTGACAAGGATATTCCTACTTTCTTGGAAAGCAGAGATACAATATTAAAAAATAAACTGGGTGATGAATATATCCCCTATGAAGGACCGCAAGATGGACATTAGATTTTCAGGGTTTGGCGGTCAGGGCATAATCAAATCCGGGACTCTGATCGGCAAGGCAGCTTCCATATTTGATAATAAATTTGCCACCATGACTCAAAATTTTGGACCCGAAGCACGCGGCGGCGCCTGTTCAGCGCAATTAGTTGTTGACCGGGAACCGGTTTTGTATCCTTATATTGTTTCTCCTGATATTCTGGTGGTCATGTCCCAGGAAGCCTATGAAAAATTTATTGATGAACCTAAAAAGGGCAGTATTGTTTTGATCGATAAAGACCTGGTCCGTCCTAAAAAAATCCCTAAAATATTTAAAATGTATGCCATTCCGGCTACAAGGATTGCTGAAGAAATGGGTAATCGCATTTTTGCTAATGTAATCATGATAGGTTTCTTCATTGCTATGACAGATGTTGTGAGCATGGATTCCTTAAAAAAGGCCTTGCCGGGATCTGTCCCGGAACGTTTTTTACCTAATAATGTGGAAGCTCTGGAAAAAGGTTATGATTACGGCCTTGAGCTGCAAAAAAAGAAAAAAAAATTAAGCCCAGTTTCCCAAGCTAAAAGCTGAACCTGAATAAAACCATATGAATTTTGAAAAGAAAAATCTGCCTTCATCAATACCAGTAAATACAGAAACCACTGAAATTTTCTTCAGAATTTCTCAGGAATGACCTGGAAATATGAAAGTTATGGATAAAAATAAGCACGGAAATAATTCTAATTTATCTTTCAAAAATGCCATTGCTGCAAATGGTGCCTTTCTTTCTTTAGGCTCAAAGGGCGAAAATTCTTACCCCATTGGAGCAGTAGATCCTTCCCCCTGTATGGTGGCCTGCCCTGCCGGCGTTAATGTAAAATCTTATGTTTCTCTTATTTCTGCCGGGAAATTTCATGAAGCCCTCATGATTGTACGCGAACAAAATCCTTTTCCCGGTATTTGCGGACGAATTTGTACCCACCCCTGCGAATCCTTCTGCAACCGCAATGAGATTGATGAACCGGTGGCTATCCGTCAATTGAAACGGTTTGTTGCCGACTATGAAATTGAACATCCATGGTCTAAATCTGTGCGGACTCCACCTGCCAGGAAGGAAAAAGTCGCAATCATTGGTTCCGGTCCGGCTGGACTGACAGCCGCACATGACCTGGCCCTCAAGGGATATAATGTTACAGTATTCGAAGCTATGCCGGAACCCGGCGGTATGTTGATTACCGGTATACCTTCCTACAGGCTGCCCCGGAATATTCTGAAAGTGGAAATCGACTATATTCGCAGCCTTGGAGTGAAAATTAAGACCAACACACGGATTTCCGGGAAAAATGCTCTGCAATCTCTGCAGAAGAAATACGACGCCATATTCATGGCCGTGGGGGCGCATAAAGGAAAAAAACTGAACATTCCCGGAGAGGATAAATATGAGGGGTTTTGGGATGCACTGACCTTTTTACGGAGTGTAAACCGAGGAAATGATATCGAGTTGGATGACAAAATTATTGTTATTGGGGGTGGAAACGTAGCCTTAGATGTGGCACGGACAGCGATTCGCCAGGAAGCGGTACAAAAAGTGGCTCCCAATATCGCACAAGCCCTTGACGTTGTTAAAACAGCAGTGCGGTTCGGTGCCCGGGAAGTTCATTTAGTTTGTCTGGAATCACTTGCAGAAATGCCGGCATCTGAAGATGAAATCGAAGAGGCGCTTGAAGAAAATATTCAGATCCACCCATCCTTGGGACCTAAAAGAATAATTGGTAGAAATGGACATGTCGCAGGCTTGGAGACAGTTGATTGTTTATCTGTTTTTGACAAGAACGGCCGGTTTAATCCCATGTTTGCTGAAAACTCCGAAAAATTTATGGAAGCCGGTACTGTTATTATGGCTATCGGTCAGGTTCCTGATCTTGATTTTCTGGAACCCTCAGAAGGCATTGAGATTTCACCAGGGAATACGATAAAGGTTGACAGGGAAACACTGGCCACCGCTATTCCCGGCATTTTTGCCGGAGGTGATGCCGTCACGGGACCCAACACTGTTATTGATGCCATTGCCCAGGGACATTTAGCCTCAGGGTCAATTGAATCCTACCTGAACGGAAATCAGCTGCAGCAGTCCCCCTTACCTTCGACCCCTTTCGAGACGGAAATAAAAATTGAGCTTAGTTCCCGGACAAAAATAAAGCGCCTGAATATACCCCGTAAAAAAATGGAGGATAGAAAAAACAGATTTGAGGAAGTTGAATTTGGATTTGATGAAACTCAAGCCGTGGCCGAAGCAAATCGCTGTTTGCGCTGCGGAACCTGCAGTGAATGTTTTATTTGTGTTCCTGAATGCGATAAAAATTTAACTTTTCTTTCCTTGGCCGCTGGCAAAAATGATATACTTCTCCGCCTGACCGGCGGCATTCATGTGCCGGAATCAAGCCCTGTTATGCTTAATTCTGATAAAACAAAACCATTATCTTTTGCTGCAGGCCAAATAAATACCCTATTTCCATATATTCTTGAAGAATACTGCCGTGGTTGTTCTGACTGCGTGAATGTTTGCGGATACGATGCCCTATCCCTCATGCCCGTCAATGGAACATCTATTTCTACAATTAATCTTGATCTTTGCCGTCAATGCGGAACCTGTGTGGCTGTCTGTTCGACGGGAGCTCTTAAATCACCCTATTATACTCAAGAAAATATATTTAATATTATTGATGATGTAAATCCTGTTAAACCTAATATTATTGTGTTTACATGTAAATGGAACGGGTCTGGTCTGGTTGAATCCGATTTGTCTGAAATCAACACAGGAAAGACAGGAGTCAAAATAATTGATTTAATGTGCACGGGTCAGATTCAATCATCGTTTATATTAAGAGCATTGAATCAAGGTATCGACGGAGTCCTGGTTATGGGCTGTGAAGATAAACATTGCCATTTCGATTTTGGTACTGCTCAAGCCGCCAAAATTATGGAAATTACTTTCCGCATGGGAAAATTATTAGGCCTTAAAGCCCAACAAATTGCCTATCATACTACTGCTGATGGAAATAAGCAGGATTTTATCGATTCCGTAAACGGTTTTATTAAAAACCTTTTTAAAAAAAATAAAACAGCTTCCGGATCTCCCACTGTGACGGTTGCCTGAATGAAATTAAGCACTCAACAAATTATAGAAACTAACGCCCTGGCCTGCCAGGAGTGCGGAAAATGTACAGGGGTTTGCCCTGTTTCCAAATTTGACCGCCGTTTTTCACCCCGAAGTTTATTAATGGAAGCGGTCAGAAACGATTCAAGCAAAAATTTCGAAAATTATGATATATGGAGCTGTCTTACCTGTAAACGCTGTGATGCAGTTTGTCCTTCAGATATTAAATATAGCGACCTGACTCGTTTTGTACGTAACTGTGCAGCTGATTCCGGTTTTCATGGTAAATGCTCCCATTCAGGAGCAATGGACATGCTTCAGAAAATCATGACCAAGCAGGAATTGAATCAGAATCGGCTGGATTGGGTAGGAAAGGATCTGAATATAAGTCAAACAGGTGAATATCTTTATTTCGTTGGCTGTGCCCCTTATTTTGATGTTTTCTTTGATGATCTGAATTTGAATATTCTTACGTCAGCCAAAAGCAGTATTAAAATACTAAATCGCCTGGGTATTTCTCCTGTGCTGATGCCGGACGAGCGTTGCTGCGGCCATGATTTATTATGGAATGGAGATTTTGAGCAATTTAAAGTACTGGCTGAAACAAATCTTAATATGATCAAGGAAACCGAAGCGAAAACAATCCTGTTTTCCTGTGCTGAATGTATGAGCGCTTTTGAAAATCTATATCCTGCCGCCGGTTTTAATGTCGGATTAAAATTACAGCATATGAGCCAATTCCTGGCGGAAAAAATAAAAGCAGGTGATATCTCTCTGAAAGATTCTTCAGATAAAATTACTTATCATGACCCGTGTCGATTGGGACGTCATTTAGAAGAAACGCAAGCGCCCCGGATAGTACTTAATAACGGGGGAACACTTCACGAAATGAAACAGAATGGAAAAGGTTCCCTCTGCTGCGGCGTCAGCGCCTGGATGAATTGTGATATAACTTCGAAAAGAATTCAGACTGAACGGTTAAAGCAGGCTAGTGAAACCGGTGCAGATATTCTGGCCGTGGCCTGTCCTAAATGTCAGATACATTTAGAGTGCACTAAAAAAGATCAAATTGTCAAGAATAATTACGGAATTACAATTAAAGATATTGCTGAAATTACGCTGGAGAGAATGGAGTAATTTTGGGCAGAAAAATGTTTTCGTTTAAAACTAAATTACTTTAATAATGGGGAGTATTGAATGGTTGCAGAAAGTCTGAGAATAGGTGTTTTCGTCTGTGAATGCGGCAGCAATATCGCCGGTTCGCTGGATTGCGATGCAGTGCGGGATTACGCCGAAACCTTACCTGACGTAGTAATTGCAGTTAAAAACAGATATACTTGTGCTGAGCCCGGTCAGAATGAAATCAAAAAGCACATTAAGGAAAATGATTTAAACCGGGTTGTAATCGCTTCCTGTTCACCTCGCATGCATGAAGTAACTTTCCGAAATTGCGTTCAGGAAGCAGGCTTGAATCCTTACCTTATGGAAATGGCAAATATCCGTGAACACTGCAGTTGGGTGCATTTAAACAATTGGGATAAAGCCACGGAAAAAGCTAAAGACATCGTTAACGTATCCGTGGCCAGAGCTCATTATTTACGTCCTCAATTAGAAACGGAATTACCGGTCACAAAGGAAGTTCTGGTAATTGGCGGAGGAATCGCAGGCATTCAATCAGCGCTTGATCTTGCAGATGCAGGATATAAGGTTAACTTAGTGGAAAAGGAGGCATCCATTGGTGGTATTATGGCCAGTCTTGATAAGACTTACCCCACCATGGATTGTTCCATATGAATACTCGGACCTAAAATGATGGATGTCGGTCGACATCCCAAAATAAATTTACTGACTTATAGCGAAATCGAGAATATCGGCGGTTATATCGGAAACTTCAATGTAACTGTTAGAAAAAAAGCCCGCTTTGTAAATGAAAAAGATTGCAATGCCTGCAATGAATGTGAAAAAGTGTGTCCCGTAGTTGTTCCCGATGAATTCCAGCAGGGATTTTCTTCCCGTAAGGCAATTTACATGCCCTTTCCCCAGGCTGTTCCTTCCTCCTACATTCTAAATAATGAAAACTGCCTGGGGCATAATCCAATCGCCTGCGGTAAATGTGCCGATGTATGCGAAAAAAACTGCATTGATTTTGATATGCAGGATGAAATCATTAATTTGGAAGTCGGTGCAATTATCACAGCCACTGGTATGGATGTTTACGATCCCACAGAAATGGATGAATACGGTTACACACGGTTCGAAAATGTAGTTACCAGTATTGAATTTGAACGTCTGATTTCTGCCGGTGGACCCACTATGGGTCATTTTATCCGCCCTTCGGATAAAAAAACACCCTTAAAAATTGGTTTTATTCAATGTGTGGGTTCCAGGTCCCAGAGTAAAAAAGGTAATCCTTACTGCAGCAATATCTGCTGTATGAATACCATTAAGGATACCCTGCTTTTGAAAGAGCATTATCCCGCTGTAGAAATTACAGTTTTCTACATAGATATTCGTGCTTTCGGTAAAGGTTTTGAAAACTTCTACCAGCGCAGCAGACAGGCCGGTGTACGTTATGTAAGGGGTTTACCGGGAGAAATTTTCGAAGATCCAAAATCTAAAAACCTGGTTTTATTGGCTGAAGATACTGTCGCCAATACTGTCTTGGATTATGAATTCGATCTGGTGGTTCTTTCTGTTGGCGTAATTCCCCGCCGCGACAGTGAACTAATTCGAAAATTGCTGACCTTATCCCGAACAGAAGATGGTTTTTTCATGGAATCACATCCAAAATTGAAACCCGTGGACGCTCCCACCGGCGGAGTATTTTTTGCCGGCTGCGCCGAATCACCCAAAGATGTGAAGGAAAGCGTAACCCAGGCCAGCGCTGCTGCTGCCCGAGCTCAAATACTATTGAATGCCGGGCAAATCAGTGTCGAGGCCATTACTTCTGAATGCATAGAAGACCTGTGTACGGGCTGCCAGGTTTGCGTGGCTGTGTGCCCTTTTCATGCTATTACAGGCGGAAACGCAAAAACAAAAACGCCCATTCAAATAATTGAAGCAGCCTGTAAGGGCTGCGGAACCTGTGCCGCCGAATGTAATTTTGATGCCCTGACCATGCGGCATTTCGAGGATAGTCAAATTCTGGCTCAAATAGATGCTGTTACACAAAATAATTCCCGCTCTAAAGTCCTTGTATTTGCCTGTAACTGGTGTTCTTACGGAGGTGCCGATCTCGCTGGACTTTCACGACTGCAATATCCCGATTCCCAGAGAATAATCAGAACGATGTGCAGCGGACGGGTAGATACTAAATTCATACTCCATGCTTTTGAAAAGGGTGCGCCCATTGTTCTGGTATCCGGCTGTCACTTTGTTGATTGCCATTATATTGATGCCAATCGCTGGACTCAGAAGCGTGTCGAAAAATTATGGGATAGAATGGATCGCCTGGGTATCAGACCGGAACGTTTACAGCTGGAATGGATAAGCGCCGCCGAAGGACAGAAATGGGCTCGAACCATGAAAGAACTTGAGGAAATGCGCAAAAGTGTCACAGCAAAAGAAATAAAACAGACGCAGGAGATTTTAAAGGCTGAAAAAGAAAAAGAGGCTGCCAGAAAAGCCTTAAAAAGAGAAAAATCAGATAAAAAGTCAGCTAAAGCTGCCGGGGTCTTGGCTTAAATCCGGTCTTGCAGTTGAATTTATCTCGAAAATTATGGCCTAAATTTAAAAATAATTAAAAAAAGAGCAGAAAATGAAAGAAATTATTTTCAAGTGTCTGCGCTGCGGACATGAATACGTTGGACTTTATGATAAAAAAATACCTGAAGAACATACCTGCCCTAAATGTTCCAGTAATAGTATACGCCCCATGACTAAAATCCCGCTTAATAAATCTTAAAACATTTTAATTAGTCAAACACGTATTTTACAATAAGTCTGTTTTTAGCTTAATTTTTTAAAAGTTAATTTTTGAATTAATTCAGGTTTATAACCCTATCCCAATATTGATTATTGGCAAAAATGGGCGACCCGGGCCCTGAGGATTATAATTGAATATTCCAATTTGTACACCATTTAAAGTTTGTGCTTTATTTATAAAACCAATTTGCAGCCCTTTTAGGGTGGTGGTTGTATTCATAAACCCGAATTGTGCGCCATATGTATCTCCTCCAATATTGATCAATCCGGACTGAAGGCCGAACATTTCGTGCTCAACCTGATTTATGAGCCCAATATTAAATCCATAATGGTCATATACTCTGCCGTGGATTATATTAATACCCAAACCAAATACGCGGATTCCGGAGGGGAACAATTGCACCGGGTAGTTAAAACTGAATTGGAAAGGCACCCAGTCCCTGGAATAATTAATATTTGTTTCCGCCTCCCTTTTCTCCCGGAAAGGATTAATTATTTTATCAGCCAATTCGTTTATGCCTTCAGAATAATTTTTTTCTCGGACGGGAGGGTTCAGGCTGCCAGAAGTATAATCACTCGATTGAGATAATTCAAGGGCAATGTCCGGCATAAGATTTAATAGTTCTTCAATCTGACCCTGGTAATTACGAATAACCGTATTATTAATTTTCCCCGTTTCCACTTCAATGGTCCGAATATCAATGGCATAGCTTGACCCAATTTTACCAATTGTTCCAGTCACCATGAATTCAACACCTAATAATCGGCCTACTTCTACAGCACATTCTTCATCGGTGCATCCGCTTTGCTGTAAACCTTGTTCCTTAAGAATCTCCTCCATTAAGGATCTTTCTACAAGTTGAAACCTATTAATTTTAAATAATGATGATCTTAAGCGCTGGGTAAGTATATCCGTATCCTGGCTGGATATTCCCTTTCCTTCCAAAGGTAAAACTGCGAGAGTTTTTAAATTTATATCGGTCGAATCATTAGGGAGAACGGTTTGTCCATTAATGTAAACAAGAGTTAAACAGAATAAAATTCTTTTCATGTTCTAATTACTTCTTTCAATAAATTATATTAATGATTCTGCTGGAAACTGCCGATTTCCAGTTAATATACTTCGACGTCAATGACATGTATTTAATTAGAGGCACTCATATCTTCTAGCACTGCCATTGATACTATTTATTACTTCATAAATATAAATCTGTCACGTAATCCATTCCAATTTCTTAATTTGACCGGATTTAAATTTAATAAAAGTAAAAAGGGCTGCCCTGGTGGATATCAGAGCAGCCCTTATGCAACAAAGTTAAACGATGTTAGAATTAAGATTTATTTATATTTAATTTGGTTTCTGTTCGAAGATAATCGCTTTTAAAACTTTATTACCAACATTTTCCACCCTATGTGTCCAGGGTCCATGATGCATAACGTGTCCATCGGGTATGTCCGCTTCCATTACATCGTCACCAACATAAATTTTGACCTTACTTCCCGAAATAAAATACACAGATTCTGAATAATGCGAATGTTCAATATCTTTTTCACCGGGTTTCAGAGTCATTTCTATTACTCGAATGTTATTTTCTTCTGATAATAGTTTATAATTAGCAGACGCCGCAACTGTAGCATCAATATAGTTCTCCATATTCAGGCCTCCTTATAAAAAATTTAAAATTGTAGTTAATCTGTATATATAATTTATATTGGACTGTTATAATCCGCAATAATATTTTTAACTAAATTAGTAAAATCAAAAAATCTTTCTTAATTAATAAATATTTAATCTCAACCATACTAATCAAAAAACATGGTTATACTAAATTATATGCACTTTTTTTTAAATATTCCTGATGCTTATGGAACTAAAATAAACAGGACATTAATAGGAGAACACCTGCATTCCAACTTTAAATTCATACTGATTATTTTCCAGGTTTTTAAATACGCCAATGAAACTAAAGGGTAATTTATAATATTTTGCAAATTGTCTTAGCCGACTGTTCTCCTTAAGAAATTCTTGGAAATTAATGCCCAGGGTAATCCCGGCAAATCTCTCCTTATTTGAAATGGCTGTTTTTCTATATCCTCTGGCGTAATAGCTTAAACCTAATTGAAAATAATCCATTACGGGTATCTTTTCGAAGTGTACTAATCTTTTTAAACCTGCAAAATTCATCTCCAAGGAAAACATTTGTCCTGAATAATCAGTAGTTATATCGTTCTCTACCGGGTACAGAGACAATTCTTTCGAAGGCCAATATGACCAAGCCAAGTGGAACGTATCGTCAATTTTAGGATTAAGATATAAAAAAGCAGCAGAACCGGAACCAATCAGATTAAATAATATATCTTCTGTCGAAGCACCATTGGTTGTGTATCCATCCAGCAATTCCACCAGTACACCATTTAAGGAAGGGAAAGTAATCCCCCATAATACTGATTCTCTTTTGGAAAATCCCCGGCGCTCATAAATGCTGATAGCAGCGCGGGTCATTAGATGCCAGGAATAAGCGTGCCCAAGTTTGTCAGCTCCTCCATTATCCGAATTTGAACGAAAATATCCTTCATTGTCTTTTTCAAATTTTCCAGTCCAGCGATCAGAATATTTCCAGAAAATAGCTCCTCCCGCAATAACACAACCCTGCAGCGCCAATGTAAAATAGTGAGCCGTTTTATCTGGAATTTTCATAATCTGATTTGAATTTATTATAGAATTATTTAATTCAATCATCTCCTGATCACGGACTGAATTCACACCGGATTTAACTATGTTTTCGTTGTTTTTAAGTGAATCTACCTCGAAGTTAATTTCGATAAAATTTATTGATCTGGACGATCCAGATAAAATATTAAAAAAAAGTATACAATAAAGAAGTCTCATAAAACACCCCAAAACTCTAAAATATCAAATAAAAACTATAAATAATATAGTCAGCGATCTTCTATTTTGCAAATTGGGAGAATTCACAAATTA
>JAZFSI010000210.1:0-10733 GCA_036446075.1 Fidelibacterota bacterium | reverse complement strand
GGAAGAGCAGGATAACGGGGTAATCCCTTCCGCTTCCAACGATCAGGGCGTGAGCCAGATAGGCACAATTGCGGGTGATCAGATTTTCAATTTCAGCGGGGATTACTTTTTCCGCATTGGACAATTTAAAGATCCTGTCTTTGCGGGAGATCAGTTTCAATCCGGTGTCAGCGTATTCACCAATATCCCCTGTACTGAACCAGGCACTATTAAGAACATTCTTTGTAGCTTCCGGATTATGATAATAACCACGCATTACATTTGGTCCCTTAACGTTTATTTCACCATCCTCGGAAAGCCGGAGCGATACACCTGGAATAGGTACACCGACCACACCCTCTTCCCGGGGCAGGGCGGGATCTGTGATTGTACAGCAGGGGCTGGTTTCTGTCAGTCCCCAGCCCTCTAGAACAGGCACTCCATGGTCTTTAAAAATGTCAGAAATATTTGTGGGCAGCGGTGCCGCTGCTGTAAAAACAAACCGTAGATCATCATGAAATATTAGCGATTCTACTTCGGGGTCATTCCTGATCTGCGTGGCAATGGCCTGGTAGACACGCGGTACACTGAAAAAAATTGTGGGTTTAACCAGTTTCCAATTTTCAAGTAAAATATTTATATCTTTCCCGAAACCATTTTCCAGGGAGATAACGGCGCCGTTCACAAGGGCTGCAAATTTTTCAAAAATACCCCCGAAACTATGATGCCAGGGCAGGTAGGATAAAAACCGGTCCCGACGGCTAAGATCCCATAATGCTTTCATGGCCGCCTGCTGTGACAGAATATTGCCGTGGGTCAATTGAACACATTTCGGCAAACCCATGGTTCCGGATGTATACATCATCAGGGTAATGGTGTCCGGAGAGATATCCTGACCTTTTATTTCCAGGCCGTTCCCGGGCACAATCTTGGTATCAGGGAAAATCAGATTGTCGCTGCTTGTCCTGGTCAGGGGCTCGAAAGAAATAATGCCCCGGTAGGAACCGGACTTCCGGATTTTGTCATACTGGCCTTGATCGGCCACGGCAATAAATGCAGGTTCGCAAAATTTTAACAGTCGATCCGCCTGATTTCCGGGGTATTCCGAGAAAATCGGGACGGAGACAGCCCCCATGGACATTACAGCCAGTTCCAGTTCCAGCATGTTCAGGCTGTTTCTGGATAAGATTGCCAGACGGTCTCCGGGATGAAAATTATTTTCCGCCAGTAGAGTCTGCAGGAAAACAATACGATTATAAAAATTTCCCCAGGTAGTTTTTATTAGAGATCCTGCTATATTTTCTTGAAATACAGGATATTCGCCATAATTCAGGGCATTAGTTTTAAGCATTACAGCCAGGTTGGAAGCATAGGCGGGCAGGGCCAGGGAATTTGTATAAATTTTAGAGTCAGCCATAGAAATTCTCAGTATGCATTTATTTATTTTTTACCCTGGTCCAGATAGTTTTTTGATCATTGCCGCAGGAAACAAAGCAGGACTCACATTCTTTCCTAAAATAATTTTCACCTGGACCTGCAGATTGCAGCTGCACCTCCCGGCCGATCGATTCGAACAAATCAACCATTTCTGAAAGACGGGGCTCTCCCCGTGTAAATTGTTTTTCCCAGCCCCCGGCCAGTAATTTTTCCGCAGTTTTTGAATTATTTTTAAGCAGCATTCAGAGTTTTTTTATCCAATTGTTTCCGGGCCAGTGTTGCGGCTCCCAGAGCTGCTGTGAATTGCACCAATTCTCCCTCCGGAATATTTATTTTTTGATTTATTTCTTTTTCCAGAAGCGAAGCCATGGTGGGAAAGCGCATTATTCCTCCCGTAAGCGCAACCGGAGCTTCCATTCTAACTCGTCTTAATAACTGCAGGGCGCGCCTGACCAGGGAAGACATTGCCCCGTGCATAATATCTGCCGGTGCCGATCCAAGGGATAGTTGGTTGATAACTTCTGATTCTGCAAAAACGGCACAAACACCGGAGATAGAAACTTCTTCTTTGGATGTTTGTACGAGCGCTCCGATTTCCTCGGTTTCATAACCCATATAGCGGGCAGTTTTTTCCAAAAAAGCACCCGTTCCGGCGGCGCACTTATCATTCAGGCGAAAAGATTTTACTTTCACCCTTTCATCCAGACGGCTGGCCTTCATGGTTTGTCCGCCAATATCAAGGATCGTAAGAGTACCCGGGAAAAAATAATTCACACCCCGGGCCGTTGCGGTTAAATCTGTAACGGTTAAATCAGAAAAGGATACTCGGTGACGACCATAACCAGTGGCCAGAACATAACCAACGTCCTCTGCTTTCACTCCGGAATTTTTCAATACCCTATCAAAGACGATTTCTGCTATTTTGTTCAGCTTATAACCGGTTAAATCCATAGCGCGGCCCGCAATTTTTAAATCAGGCGATAATAAAACCGCTTTAGTATAAGTTGACCCGACGTCTATTCCGGCCACGTACTTCATAACGTCCGTCCCTGCAGAACCGGGGTTCTGCTGGCGAAGATATGGTCTAACCCGAACAAGGCTGCCCCCAAGGCTCCCATGTAGGGAGAATCGTCACTGACATTAACTTTTAAGCCCAGTTTTTCATTTAAGACAGAAACCATACCCAGATTTTTTGCCACACCCCCCGTGAAGGTGACTTCCTCGTTTATCCCCACCCGGCGCAAAAGGGCTGCGGACCGGGAAGCAATGGATAAATGAACACCCATGAGAATATCCTGAATTTTCTTGCCCTTTCCCAGCCAGGAAAGTACCTCTGTCTCGGCAAAAACAGTACAGGTTGTACTAATACGGACAGGTTTTTGCGAGGTCAGAGCCGTGGGTCCCAGTTTATCTATGGGTATATCCAAAGCCGTTGAAGCAGCTCCCAAAAAACGGCCAGTTCCGGCGGCACATTTATCATTCATACAGAAATCTATTATTTCTCCGGTTTCATTTACGCGGATAGCCTTGGTATCCTGTCCTCCCATGTCCAGAACGGTCTGGGTTCCGGGGAACATGGTAATGGCGCCGCGTCCGTGACAGCTGATTTCTGTAACCTGTGTATTGCCGAAAGTCACTTTATAACGGCCATAACCGGTACCGACAACATATTCAATTTCCTCTTCCCTCAATTTTTCTGCATTCAGAGCCAGCAAATAAGCTTTCTCTGCCGCTTTAATTACATTAGCACCGGTGTCAATTAGGGACCGCGCTACTATTTTCTTTTCCTCGTTTATTATTACAGCTTTGGTCTGGGTAGAACCAACGTCTACTCCGGCGGCATAGGGCATATTAAATTTTCTCCATATCTTTGGCTTTTATTTTTCTGGCTCGTCTGCTGGATAAGCCTTCGAA
The DNA here is from genome assembly GCA_036446075.1 of Fidelibacterota bacterium. GTDB lineage: Bacteria > Fidelibacterota > Marinisomatia > Marinisomatales > TCS55 > JAZFSI01. The sequence continues at coordinate 7,403 of JAZFSI010000210.1, read as the reverse complement.
AAAAGCATCGATGCGATTTTTCATTTGTGCTTCCGAAACTACCCGGGGATCCATCATGTCCGATTCGACAAACAAGGTGGGAATATCTCGATTTTCCATAATATAGCGACGATTATCAGCCAATCCGGTTGAAACGGTTCGACAGCTTTTAATGGGATGATATATTATTCCGTCCAAATTGAAATCATCTATCATTTTCAGCACGGACAGCTCGGGATTAAACATGGAATCCATGGCATCCCGTACACTTATTAGGACACCCTCTGCCAGGGATTCTAACGGATTCTCCAGGTCATATTGAAAACCAAGGTTCATACCCCCCGTCGCAAACTGTAAATAAGTGGATGTTACAAAAGTACCTCCCCATTCGCTGAACATTTCATTGAAACGCCGGAAAATCGGGTAACAGGGAACACCGATAAAACAAAGCCGGTATTTTTCATCTACAAGAGTGCCGATCCCCTGTGCGGTTTTATATTCTAATTCTTCTACCAGGTCGGTAAAAAATTTAGCTCCTGCGGCCGTACCCCGGAAAGCATTGGCTACTCCCAGATAAATAGTTCCTTCCGTGAGAGCATTAAAAAGAGAGGGAGTGCTTTTATTCAGTTCCAGAATTCTTTCCCAGCCCCGGGTCATTTTGTTGACATATCCGAGCACTTCCGTGAGTTTGTTCATGTCAAATTTTTTAGCGCTGATATTTTCACAGGTTTCAATGAGTTCTCCGATTTGACCCTGCACATATTGTTTATCTATTTCAAATTGTTTTTCCCCGGGCCGGCTGGGGTGCCCGGCTTCCCTGGTGGCGGGGATATCCAGTGTAAACATGGGAATGGAATACATTCTCTCCCAGATTTCCGCCCATTTCAGATAGGTATTGCAGGCATTGGTGAGTACGGCAATACTTGGTTTTGGTATGCGGCCCAGGGGGTGTTTCCCATTCTGGAGCTGAACAGAAACATCGGCTTTTACATATCCGCAAATGTCCGGAGAATAACCGTAATCTTCTGCTTCATTCAAATAATCCAGGGACACGTGGCGCACTGCTGTCTGCAGGGAATTAATTTCCGGGAAAACCATGGGCATATCAAAGACACGCAGCACCTCTGCCATGCTTCCCATAACATATACATAGGCTGCCCTTTCGTCCGCATTGGCTGTTTCAGTTAAATCGGAGAACCAGTTTTTGAAAAGCGCAGCGCCGTCCCGAGCACCGCGTCCTGTTACATTTTCTAAAGGTTTAGGACACATAGACAGCCTCAATCAAATAAAATGTTTTCAACAAAAGTTTCCAGCTGAATTTCCAAATGTTCGAAGCTGGTCATGTTTTCTTCAAATTCAGTCAGAAAATAAGGAATGTTTTCAGCGTCCAGAGCCCTGGTATAGGTGGTTTGTTCCTCCAGTCCCGGTTCGCACATTTTGGCCGCTGCAATTATAACCGCTCCGGCCCCGGCCTTTTTGACCCTTTCCAAAAGCATTTTTTCTTTGGGCTTATTAAGATCATGCTGGACAGGACTGTAGGATGAGTTATGCAGATAGGCCTCAGCCAGGCTCTTAAGCGGGTCACTGCCGCCTTTTACATCGTCCAATATCCAGCGCAGACCGATCAGTAAATCATCATCTACCACATAACAGGATTGTCCAATTGTGTGCAGGAGGTCCAGGGGCGGCTGTTCACAGAAACCGCCTTCGAAAACAACCCGGATCCGATCCTGTTTTTTTGCTTTTCGAGCATCGATTAGAGGCAGGACAGCCTCTAAAATTTGATTATGCTCCTCCCGGGGAATAATGGCACCCAGGGCAGCAAGCACATAAGCTTCTCTCATGGAAATTTTCCAGGGCTGCTGTTGTTTAATTTTGTATAATTCGCGCAGTAATCTGCGGTTGAGATTAAATATTTCCAGAGAATTGTTTAAGGCGCTGATGCTGATTTTTTCCTCTGCCACAGATTCAACGACTTCTTGAAGACGTTCGTATTCGGCACGCAGATATTGGCCTGAAAAGCTGGAGTTTGGATTTTGAGGAAGATAAAGGATTTGGCAGGGATAGTCAAAATTCCGGCCCCAGATGGAAGCTAAATTTCGAGCCGCATCGCAAATGGGATGAGTAACAAACATATCCAGACCCAGATGGCCTGAAAGAGCCTGTTCCAGAGAAGTTTTTAAAATGGAACAAAGATAGGACCCAAAACGGCTGCCGGCCTGGCGCGGCTCTGCTTTGGAACCGAATAATTTTACAGGCAGTAAACCGGCGGCGTGGGCTATTTCCTCAGGAAAATAGACCTGGAAATGACCAAGGATTTTACCGCCGGCATCCCGCCATCTTTTAGCAGGAAGCCTTTCCGGATCTTCAACTGTTTCCTGACACAGCCACAGGATCTCTTCCAAGGGCAGGCCGGTCCATTTATCCATTACTTTAAGCATTCAATCCTTAACGCTGCCAGGGTTATTAATAATTTTCCGGTTATTGGAAGCATCCCAGATATTTATAAGCATATTTCTTAATTTTGAAAGTTCTGAATCAGGCAGAAATTTTATAATTCTGTGATCCACTGCAGTTACGATTGAATCTGTTTTTCGAATCAAACGTCGGCCTTTTTCAGATAAAAACAATTGAATCACCCGTCGATCGGGAGAATCGCGCCGCCGCTCCACAAAACCATCCTTTTCCAGGCGGTCTGCCAGGCCGGTAATGGCCGCCTTGTCCAGGAAAACAGATTTACCAATCTCCGACAGAGACAACCCGTCTTTTTTCTTCAGCAGGCTGAGGATTGTCTGCTGAGAGGAAGTTAAACCAAATTTGTTCAATTCAGAATCCAGGGCTTTTTTCATTGCTCTGGCAGCTCTTACCATCAAAAAACCTGTTGTTTCTTCCATGGATCTTTCAAGCGGTTTTTTGGCCATATTAATCTCCAAAACCTGTTCTTATTTCTAAGTCAAACGATAATTTAAACAGGAGAGAATATAGTTTATATATTAACTATATACAAGCAAACTATATTTCTAAAAAGAGGGAAAGTTACGTGTGACTAGTGACGAGCGGGAAAAAGAAATCAGATCTCAGATTTCTGCCTACTGACTTCTTCAAATCGCTCACATTACATATAAAAAACCTGAACGGCAGTGGCAAATCGGTGTTAATATTTGGGAAGGCAGGAATTGAAATTATTTGATACTGAAGCAGCAAAAAGATGGCGTTTAAAAAATTAAAAATGAAATCTTTGGAACCGGCCGAAATGCTGGAGCGCTCCCTTGATTTTAAAAAATTAATGCGCAGCCGCCGATCAGTCCGGGAATTTTCGTCTAAACCGGTGGATCTGGAAGTAATTATTAATGCTGTGAAAACTGCAGCGACAGCACCTTCAGGAGCAAATAAACAGCCCTGGAGTTTCAGCATTGTGGTTGACCCGGAAATAAAGGCCAGGATAAGGTCAGCCGCAGAAGAGGAAGAAAAGGAATTCTATACACACCGGGCTCCACAGCCCTGGCTGGACGACCTGAACCAATTTAGAACAGACTGGCATAAACCCTTTCTTACCGATGCCCCGGTTTTAATTGTCGTATTTAAACAAAGTTATGATATTGAAAAACAGGATCGGCGAAAGAATTATTATGTAAATGAATCAGTTGGTATATCCTGCGGTTTTCTTTTGGCTGCCCTGCATAATGCCGGATTGGCAGCTTTAACCCATACCCCGAGTCCCATGAGTTTCCTGGGAGAGATTTTAAACAGGCCCAAAAATGAAAAAGCATTTTTACTCATACCCGTTGGTCTCCCTGCTCAAGATGCGGAAGTACCCGTTTTAAGCAAAAAAGATTTTGAAAAAATATCCAGAACAATTTAGGTTGACAAAAAAAGTGAGGATATAATTATGAATATTATAGTTTACCATAATCCCAGATGAAAGAAAAGCAGGGAAGCCGTGTCGCTTCTAAGAGAAAGAGGGGTGGAGCCGGAAATTGTAGAATATTTAAAGAATCCCCTGAATGAAACGGAACTAAGGTCCCTAGCAGAAAAAATGAACCTGGAACCGAAAGATTTTATACGAAGGCGGGAAATTGAATATAAGGAAATGAATCTGAAAGAAAAATTGGAAAATCCGGACACTCTTTTCAAGGCCCTGGCACTGGTTCCGAAATTGATGGAACGACCCATCGCTGTGCGGGGAGAAAAAGCAGTATTGGGCCGCCCGCCGGAAAAAGTTCTGGAACTGCTTTAGGTTATGTCTATATGTATTTTTATTACGGGCGGCACCTTCGACAAGGAGTATGATGAAATAAACGGCAAGTTATATTTCAAAAAGACCCATATGCGGGAAATGCTGCAATTGGGACGTTCCCGCCTGGATCTGAATATTTACCCCTTGATGCTGAAAGACAGCCTGGAAATGACAGACAAAGACAGGCAGAAAATATTGGAAAGCTGCCGCCGGGCGAAAGAAAATAAAATTATAATCACCCACGGCACAGACAGGATGACTAAAACGGCCGGAACAATCGCAGCCGCCGATTTGAATAAAACCATTCTGCTCACGGGCGCCATGATTCCTTATAAATTCGGGAGTTCAGACGGGTTGTTTAATTTAGGCAGCGCCCTGGCCTTTGTCCAGACCCTGCCCCCGGGCGTTTTCATTGCCATGAATGGGCGCTGGTTTAATTATAATATGGTTGAAAAAAATCACAAAACGGGAATATTTGAAGAAAAATCATTAACATAAAAAATTCTTTTTTTAGCCCCGCCAATGGCGGCCTGCGGTGAATTATTCATCAGACCTACAACAAAACTGAGGCAAAAAACCAAGGAGTGAAATATGAACAGGAAGCTTATCATCTCATTAATGGTTATTGGGTGTTTTATTTTTGGCCAGTCCGGTCCGCTCCGGCCCATTTCAACTTACTCTATTGTAGCGCTTGATGAAGAAACCGGCCAATTGGGTGTGGCCGTTCAAAGCCATTGGTTTTCTGTGGGATTCCTGGTACCATGGGCCAGGGCGGGCGTCGGCGCCGTAGCTACCCAGTCGTTTGTAAAAGTTGATTATGGTCCCGAAGGTCTCGAGCTAATGGCTGCCGGCAGTACAGCGTTGGAAGCTTTGGCTTTTCTGATAGAAGCAGATTCCGGCCGGGCCGTAAGGCAGGTTGGCATGGTTGATGCACAGGGAGTCGTAGCCTCATACACAGGCGGTAACTGCATCCAATATGCAGGGCACGTACAGGGCAAAAATTATACTGTGCAGGCAAATCTAATGGCCAGTGAAACTGTTCCCCGCGCCATGGCCCGAGCTTTTGAAAATGCCGCAGGAGATCTGGCAGACCGCATGCTGGCCGCTCTGGAGGCGGCAGAAAGAGAGGGCGGGGATATTCGCGGCCGGCAATCGGCAGCCATGATAATTGTAAGCGGAAAGCCCAGCGGGGTGGATTGGGCCGACAAAGAATTGGACCTGCGTATTGAAGATCACCCGGAACCGCTTAAAGAGTTACGCCGCCTGATAAGAATTCACCGCGCCTATAAACATGCCAATCAGGGTGATCTTTATCTGGAACTGGGAGAAATAGAAAAAGCCGTATCGGAATATGAGAAAGCAGCTGAATTTTATCCGGAAAACGCGGAATTGCCATATTGGTCTGCAGTTGCCCTGGCTTCAGTCAATCGTCTGAATGAGGCTCTGCCCATATTCAAGGATGTTTTTGCCCGTGACCCGGATTTAAAAACACTAACGCCGCGCTTGGTGAAAGCCGGTTTACTGCCCAATGATGAAAAAATGCTGGAAAAAATCATGGTTCAATAATTATGCGGTATATTTGTACCCATTGCGAACAAAATTATGCAGATAATTCTCTGCCCTTTGGCGTATGTGAATGCGGCAAACCTCTGGCCGTTGAATATTCCTGGAAGCAGCAGCCCTTTCCCCGGAAAGTTGATGAAAACAGAAACGATCTCTGGCGTTATGGAGCGGTTTTACCAAAATTTAAAGCAGAAATCTCTCTAGGGGAGGGCTGGACGCCCCTGGTTGATCTGGGCCATAATGTTTTGGTCAAGGACGAAACTGGTAATCCCACAGGTTCTTTCAAAGACCGGGGCATGGCACTGGCTATATCCAGAGCAAGACAAGTGGGCATAAAATCACTTTGTCTGCCCTCTGCCGGTAATGCGGGAGTTTCTGCGGCGGCCTACGCCCGGGAAGCCGGTTTATCTTGTCATGTCTTTCTACCCGAGATTACACCCCCGGCTTATATCAGGGACACTGAAGCTTCAGGTGCCGCCACATACGTTAAAGGCAGTTCCATAACTGAAGCGGGAGTAAACATGCAGACCAAAAAAAAAGACCACTGGTTTGATCTTTCTACCCTTAAAGAACCATTCAGGGTAGAAGGTAAAAAAACTTTAGGTTATGAAATTGCCGAACAGCTGGGATGGAAATTACCCCATATAATTATTTATCCCACAGGCGGCGGTACAGGAATTCTGGGTATGTGGAAAGCTTTTAAGGAAATGCTGGATCTGGGTTGGGTAAAAGAACCTCTCCCGCGCTTTGTAGCTGTTCAATCTGACGGCTGTGCCCCTGTTGTTAAAGCATTCGAAAGGGGGCGGAAAGAAACTGAATTTTGGAAAGATAGCCGAACTGCGGCCTGGGGCTTAAATGTACCCGGCCCTTTAGGCGGATACTGGATTCTACAGGTGTTAAAAGCAAGCCGGGGACTGGCTGTGGCGGTGAAAGAAAATGAATTAGATCATTATACAGCAGCTTTCAATCAGCGCACAGGATTGAACGTTTCTAAAGAAGGCGGAGCTGTCTGGTGTGCCTTCCTGGACTTGAAATTAAAAAAATGGATAAAAAAAGATGATAGGGTGATTATATTAGCCACAGGTCAGGACCGTAAATAAAAAAGGAGGTACATGAAAAATCCAGCCCAGTTTCTCTCCTTATATGTTGTTCTAATAATGCTCCAGTCTTGCGAGCCTCTGGTAAACATATTTTCAAATAATGAACCGGCCCTGACTTATCAGGCGCGGACCGTTCAAAGCGTTCCGCCTAAAACAGAAATAAAAGTAATTACCTGGAATATCCGCTTTGGAGCAGCGCGGATATCATGGTTTGGCGATGAATGCGGAAACAGGGTTATCCTCAAAAAAAGTGAAGTGATTGATAATCTGAACAATTTGGCAAAATTGATAAAGCAGGAAAATCCGGACATTCTTCTACTGCAGGAAGTTGATGTAGAATCAAAACGCACGGCATATATAGATCAGGTGCAGTGGTTATTAAATCAGACAGATTTTAATTATGGCGTATGTGCATCCGTGTGGGAATCCCAGGTTATTTTGGCTGATGGCCTGGGCCGCATAAATACAGGCAACGCTATCCTTTCTAAATGGGAACTGAAAAATGCGGAACGGATACAACTTGC